>JAODNG010000054.1 GCA_025465385.1 Pseudonocardiales bacterium | reverse complement strand
CCTGGAATTAGGGTCGCTGTTGGCGGCCGTTGTGTCGTCACGGCGAGCGGGCAATTCGACTACCTGCCAGCGGGAATTTCGGGACTCGGGCTAGCAGTAGTCGAGTACGGTTGTTGGCGGCGATGCCGAATGGTTTGCGTGCAGGGAGTCTGGTGGCGACCGACTCGACGTATCAAATGAGGTTCGATGAGCACCCCGCCGCTGGCCCAGCAATTGATCGACCTTGGTGTCCGGTAGAAAGTTCCCGGCACGACGAAGTCGTCCGCTGGCATGCCAGCCTCAACCCGGCAGCCCGACGGATTCGTCGCCGACGCCGGGCGCGCGCTAAGGCAGCATTGATCAGGACAACGATGACAGAAACGTACGACGTGATCGTCGCCGGTGGTGACTCCGGCGGCGTCGCTGCGGCACTCCCGACCGGCCATGCTGCGGGCATCGCCGCAGCACA
Source organism: Pseudonocardiales bacterium (assembly GCA_025465385.1). GTDB lineage: Bacteria > Actinomycetota > Actinomycetes > Mycobacteriales > Pseudonocardiaceae. Next base: position 5,140 of record JAODNG010000054.1, on the reverse strand, counting down.
CACCGCGGGCACAGGCGCGCCCCGACCGCAGCCGTCCGCGCGAAGCGCAACCGGCAGGACACACGCCTGCTCGAACCCCCGACCAGCGCGCACCCCGAGCACCGCGGTCACGTGGTCACTGCGCTACCGGTAGTAGGTACCGGGGAATCGGGGTAGCACCAGATCCGGGTCGGTGGCTGGCGGTGATGTGCCGCGGGGCTGCCGGAAGGAAGGCTTACTGGGAGCGAGAAGGAATTTCGTCCTGGTGCGTCCGCTCCGGTATCGGGTGATCTCGCCGTGCCGTTAGTCGGCAGCAACGTCGCGGCGGTAGGGAACCAAACGATGGCCCAGGAGGACATGTCCACGATGGCAGCTGTAAGGAAAGACGGAAAGCATGAGCACGGACAAGACGGCTATGACGTCTAGTGGAGTTGCGGTTTTGCGTGACCCGATCCGTAACCGGGGCACCGCGTTCACCCATGCGCAGGTGGAGCGGCCGCTGATCTTCCCGCTGTCGAACCCGACCAAGAAGATCGAGGCGCGCCCAGCCGACCTGGTCCAGGGCAGCGAGGGCCGGGCGCTGATCGGCACCGGCACTCCGTGGGAGCCGGTCGCCTACCACGGGGTGCACTACAAGATCGGGCAGGCCAACAATGCGCTGGTCTACCCCGTCCGCGGGCTGGGCACCGTGGTCGCCCGCGCCGAACACGTCACCCCAGGCATGATCCGCGCTGCCGCCGAGGCCGTCGCTGGCCTGGTCAACACCACCACCCCCGGCGCGTCTGCTATTGCCCGAAGTGGCCAACTTGCGCGCCACCTCGGCCACCGTCGCGGTCGCGGTTGTGCGGCAAGCGGCCGAGGAGGGTGTGGCCCGGGCTACCCACGATCACGTCGTGCGAGCCGTGCAGGACGCGATGTGGCAGCCCACCTACCCCGAGATGGTGGCGTGATGACCCCCGCCGGGGACACCACCGTGCCCATTGGCACCGGCGTCACCGGAACACGCCTCGAGAGCGACTCGATTAGCGAGCTCGGCTTGCCGGCCGAGCACTACCGGGGAGCGCAGACTCAACGGTCGTTCGACATGGGACGACGACCGGGAGAGGGTTGCCGTCGCGAGGCCGCTCCCCGACGCCAAGACGCCGGGCCGGTGACTCCTCCGGCCAGCAGGAACGCGCACCGCAGGCTGCCCGACGATGCCGGGGATATGACATTGCGCTGCCTGATCGTCGATGACAGCCGGCGCTTCCTGGACGCTGCCCGCCGCCTCTTGGAGCGCCAGGGGATCACTGTTGTCGGTGAGGCATCGACTAGCGCCGAGGCGCTCCGGCTGGTGGTGGAGCTACAGCCGGACGTGACGCTGCTGGACATCGACCTCGGCAGCGAGAGCGGCTGCGAGCTGGCCAGGCGGCTGAACCGGGAGACGGACACGGCCCTGTCGAGAATGATCCTGATATCTACCCACGCCGAGCAGGACTATGCGGATCTGATCGCGGCCAGCCCGGCGGTCGGGTTCCTGTCCAAATCCACGCTATCGGCTGGCGCCATCCGCGACCTGCTCGGCAGCCAGCGCGACCGCGACCCAGGCGATTGAGGCCCTGTCCCGCAGATCTTCGGCGGCGGCGAGCGTGCTCAACTCCTCGCGCGCCTGCGCGTTCGCGATCGTGGTCGCGACGAGTGGTGAATTCGGCCAGCCGGTGCTCCGTGCCAGCGGCAAACGCGCCCTCGTGCGTCGACGCGACGATCATCACCCCCCACAGCCGACCCTCGACGCTGATCGGCCACGCATCCCCCGGGGGCGCGCGATTTCTCCGTAGCGAGGCCCGTTCACCCGCTAGGCCCGCTGAGGGCGAGGTCGTGCAAGGTCTCGTCGCCGCCCTTGATGATCTCAGAGTCCACGCGCAGGCCGGTGACCGGGCACAGGTACTCGCGGTATCGCATCAGGTAACCGGCCCGGCCTTCCCGGGTGGCGAACTCCGGGGCGACCGTATGCAGCGGGCGTTCCAGCACGGCGCAACCGTCCTTGAAGTTGCCGCTGGCCAGGGCAAGCACTGCTCGGCCGGTGACGGTCACGAACGCCTCAGGGCGACCGTCCCGTTCCATCACGGCCAACTCGCCGGCGAGAACCCGCAGCGGCACATTCGCCGGGACCGTGGCCGGCGTGTCGGCGGGTGGGATGGCGCCAGCGAGCCGGGCGGCAAGGCGCTCGGCTCGCAGCCGCAGCGTCTGGGTAGCACTGTCGCCGGGCACAACGCCGTATACCCGCTCGGCCGTGTCGACCGACAGCGCCCCGGTGGCGATGTCGAGTTCCACCTGGGCAGGATCCCGGATAAGCGGGTCGCCGAAGCCAGGGGCGTTCGCACCTGTCCATTCCCACACCGCGTCAGCGCCAATCATCAGCATCGGGCCCTTCGCTTCGACCACAGTCTCGGCGCCGTCGATCGCGTCGAAGTCCTGCGGCATCTCCCCGGCGGCGAGCCGAGCGATGACGTCCGTGCCGTGCTTGAGCCGGAAGTGCCCGGCCGAGCCGGGATTGCCGCCGAAGGGCCCGACGGCCTTGGGGAAGGACTCGTCCACGTACACCGCCGCGGCGATGCTCGGCACGGTCCACGGGATCCCAGCTTCGACGAACCCGCGCCCGCCGCGGAACCGCCCGGCGCCGTCCGCGCCAGCCTTGAGCGCCCGCCGGTACAGGAACAGCATCGGCCAGAGCAGTTCGAGCTCCTCGATGTTGCTTGCGGTGCCCTCGGGAATCCAGAAGTGGCCACCGAAGTCGACGCCGTCGCCAGCCGGCGACGCGGCCAGCGAGCCAATCATGTTGTCGGCGTTGGTCGCGACGAACGGCTGGCCCGTCGAGTGCACGCCGCCACAGATGAGGCCGTAGAACACCGGATGTGCCGGGCCGATAGCGAGCTCGGCCACTTCCGGCTCGGCACACGCCAGCATCTTGCCGATCACCGCGCCGGACAGGCTGATCAGCGTTTCCATCGTGTAGATGCCGGAGGGGCTGACCGCGGCGGGAAAGTCCGCGCAGGACAACGTGCCGGGTACCGGTTGGAAGTGCACCCGCCGGTACACGCCGCCGTACGCGCCGGCGAGGTCGGTGGTGAGCGACGCGGTCAGCGCGGCGAGGAAAGCACCGGAGAAACCTGCGTAGGTGACGTTGATGGAGCCGGTCTGCGGGTCGGTTCCGGCGTTGTCGACGTAGAGGTGCTCGCCCTGTTTTCGCACCGTGATCTGGTAGGTGTAGAGCCCGTTGTCACCGGTGTGCGCGGCCTCGGCGTAGAGCCGGTGGCTCCACCGGCCGTCCGGGATCTTCGACAGCCGCTGCGCCACCATCCGTTCGCCGGCGTCGAGCACCCGGTTCATCACTGCCTTCACCGCATCCGCGCCGTACCGGTCGACCAGCGCGGCGATCCTGCCCACGGCCATCCGGTTCGCCGAGATCGCGGCGCGCAGGTCCATGTGCACGTTGGTCGGCACCCGCGACTGGCGCAGGAACATCTCCTCCAGGTCCCGGCGCACCTGCCCACGGCTGACCAGCTTGAACGGCGGGAACGCCGGCGGGTCGGCGAAGATGTCGGTGGCGTCGACGCAGAAGCTGCCCATCACCGTGCCGCCGACGTCGGCGTGGTGCAGGACGTTGGCCGCCCAGCAGAACAGCTCGTCGCCGACGAACACCGGTGCGGCCACGATCGTGTCCGGCTGATGCGGGGTGCCGACGTACGGATCGTTGGACAGGAACATGTCGCCGGGCTCGATGCCGGGGTTCTCGGCCCGGTTCTCCAGGATCCATTTGATGGTCAGCGCTTGGGCGTTGGAGAAGTACTGCAGGTAGGGGCCGAGGAACACCAGGTCGCCGGACTCGGTGATGATCGAGGGCTGGAAATCACGGGTGATCATCGTGACCGGTGAGACGGCCAGCCGCTGGATGGTCTGCCCATGCTCGAGGTTGGTATTCATCAGCGAGTAGCGGATGACCTCGAAGGTCACCGGGTCCACGTCAGCGGTGCCCGTGTGTAGTTTTAGCGTGTCGGGGATGCGAAGCGTCTCGCCGGGAATGTAGCCCCGCTGCACGCCGTCCCAGATGATCATCAGAGCCCCTTCAGGCTTAGCTCACCGAGCGGGCCGACCGACAGCGACGCGCCGTGCGGGACGGCGACGGTGGTGTGCGCGAGCTCGACGAGGGCGGGGCCGCTGACGGTCCCGTCGGGTGCGCCGCGGTACACGTCGGTCCTGGTCCAGCCATGGCCATGCCCGGGCCAGTAGACGTGGGCCTGCTCAGGGCCGGCCGATAGCGGCGATACAGTCAGCTCTGGCCGGGCGAGGGGGATGCCGGCCGGGACCGACACCCGAGCCCGCAACGAGAACACCTCTACTGCTTGGAAAAGTGCCGTGCCGGCCTCGCCGTAGCGCCGCACGTACTCCCTGTCGAAGTCGGCCAGCAGGGTGACGCCGTCCGCAGGTGGCGAAACCGGAATCTCCAGGCTATGCATCAGCTGCTCGCGGTAGCGCATCAGAGCGTCGATCTCCACCAGCGGTGCCCCGGGGACACCGCTGGCTGCCAACTCGGCCAGTGCCGCGTCGCGTACCTCAGCGACCGTGGTCGAGAGCGCGGCGTTGTCGAACGGCGCCCGCAGCGAGCGCTCAAGTTCGTGGTACAGCACCACATCACCGGAGGCGATGCCGTACGCCGAGAGCGTGGATGCGCCGTTGCCGAGCGGGATCACGACCTCGCGGACTCCGGACTCGGCGGCGTACCCGAATGCGTGCACCGGACCCGCGCCGCCGAACGCGTACAGGACGAAGTCGCGGGGATCGAGGCCACGTTCCACCGTCTGCTGGCGGATCACCGTCGCCGCCTGCATGTTGTTTATCCGCAGAATGCCCGCCGCCGTCTCCTCAACGGTCAGGTCGAGCCGCTTGGCGAGCCGGCCCACGGCGGCGACGGCGGCGTCGCGATCGAGTGGCATCCGGCCGTCGAGGAACTCCTCGGCACGGACCAGGCCGAGCACGACATCGGCGTCGGTCACCGTCGGCTTGACGCCGCCGCGGCCGTAGCAGGCCGGGCCCGGCTCGGCACCGGCGCTGGCCGGGCCGACCCGAAGCCCGCCAGTCGCCTCGTCGAACCAGGCGATCGAGCCGCCGCCGCAGGCGATCG
>JAODNG010000052.1 GCA_025465385.1 Pseudonocardiales bacterium | reverse complement strand
AAGCTGAGTTGCTGTAGCCGCACCGCGTCACCCGCTACGTCACCAGCGGCGTCGATGAGCCCGCCGGCGGCCCCGATGTCATGCAGCTTGGCCGTGACCTGGTTCGTCACCTCGTAGCCAGTGATCCGCCCAGTCGCCGAGTCGGACGTCGGGTTGACCGACAGCTGGCTGGTCTGCAGGTCCGCTGGGGTGACTCCCTTGCTCTTCAGCACGTTGATCAGCGCGGTCGCCTTGTCGGTGTTGGCCTCAAGGCCGGCCTTCGCGCTCTGCGCCCGGGTCTGGACTCCGATAACGATGGTCACGGTGTCCGGGATTTTGGTGACCGTTCCTAGGCCACGGGCGGTGATGCCGGGAGTCAATCCAGCGCTGGTCGACGTTGCCGCGGCTGGTTCACTGCCTCCGGAGCAGCCAGCCAGCGCGACTGCGCCGAGGGCGAGGACCACCACACCAGACAAGCCACGCTTCATCAGAATCTCCGTTCAGCGCTTGGGTTCACCAACGGAACGTTGGCACGATCGCATGCGCTCGTACGAGGCCCGACGCGTGCTAGTGGGTCTATTGCGTCGGTGGAGAGCAAGGTCAGGCAGGCTAGGTCGATGCGTCGTCGCTCTCGTCGAGTGCCAGCATTGAGGTTCAGCTTCGCGGGGTTTCGGCAACAGCGCTCTGCTCCTGGTGAGAAAGCGCGCTCAGCGACCTCACTGAACTCCGGTGTATTTGTTAGCACGAGCATCCGTGGGAGGGCTCACGGGCCATGGCCTGATTCAGAACAGGTCTCCTCCCGCGGTGCCCAGCATCTGCTCGCGGACCAGGGGGATTGGCGGCCCGCCGTAGGACAGAAAGCCGTCGTGGAATGCTCGCCACGCGGCGCGTCCGCCGCGGTTCGCCGTCCAGTCCGCGCGCAGCTTACGAATCATCAGCTTGCCCATCGTGTAATTAAGATAGGCAGGATCGTAAGTCCCGCGCGCTGCTTGCTGGCGCGCGCTGCCCGGATCCTGATAAGCCTGTTCGCGGAACAATGTTTCGCAGCTCGCCACGCTCATTCCCTGCGTGTGCATGCCGATCGCGCACAGGAATCGTACGTTTCGCAGGAGCGCCTCGCTGAGCTGGCCGATGTGCGCCTCCAGCGCGCCGTTACCGAGACCCGCTTCCCACATCATCTCCTCGGTGTAATGTGCCCAACCTTCCGCGTACGCGTAGCCGACGAACAGTCGCCCGAAGTCGAATGGCGAGCGGTTCGCGTGAAGGAACTGTACGAAATGCCCAGGCCAGACTTCGTGCGCTGAGGTGAACAGCAGGACCGACTTTCCCGGCACGTAGGCTTCCTGATCGGCTTTGGACCATGAGGGATCGGGTGGCGCGATGTAATATACCGAGGGCATGCCCTTATCGTAGGGACCGGGGATGTCGATATACGCGAAGTTCGAGCGCTGGTATGGGGGCGCTTCGGCAACCAGGGCCTGTTCTGTACCGGGAATACCGACGAGGTCGTGATCGACGACGAACTGGCGCAGCATGCCGAGCTGAGCGCGCGCGCCTTCCACCGCCCCCCCAGTCGGCTTATCCGCCTCCACTTTGGCTACGCAGGCTTCGATCGCCGCGCCCGGCAGATACTCGGCGCAGGCCTGCTTGAGAGCGACGAGGTTGCGCGCGAGATCGGCACGGCCCACGCTCTCCAGCGTGGCGACCGGCGTGGTGACGCGCTCGGTCATGCGCAGCATGTCAGCGAACTTCACTGGGCCGAGCGCAAAGTTCTCGGTGGCCTGCGGTAATCCGCTGTTGAGCCAGTCCGTGAGGTCTTGCATCGCCCGCGCCGCCGGCTCGATCGTGCTCGCCAGCTCGGCCTGCAGCGTAGGGTCTTTCACCTCGGCAAAGGCCTTCGCCGCATCTTTGCGGTAGAAATCAGGAAAGCTGCCGAAGCTATCAACACCGTACTTGATGAAGCTCTTCGGCAGCGGAGTGCGCAGGTTCACGCGAATTTGCGCAGCGGCAGCGGGCACAGCGCGCGCGTAGCCGATGAATGCCTTGAGGCGAGTCTCGGCCGAGGCGTAAGGACGTGTGAGATACACGCTCGGATCGAGGCCGCTGTCGAGATAGTAGGCTGGGTTGGTGAATGGCTGCTCCGCATCTTCCAACCAGAACAGATCGGTGTCGATTTGCGCCAACAGGTATTGCCGCTCGAAGCGCTGCTCAGCGCTCAGCGCGTTCTGGTCGAATGCCTCAGCCTGCGTACGCTGCGCATGCAGCCACTGCACTGTGGCCCGGATGCCGGTCGCGCTCCAGTCCGGCAAGCGGCCGTCAAATTCGTGCCGCCCTTTCTGGACGGCGAACGGCGGATTCCGTGCGAAATAGCCTTCCTCGAACTGACGCAAGCGCTCTACCCACTCGGCGCTCCCGGCGCTCCCGGTCGGCGGCGCCGGGGTGGCTTCGCAGCCACAGACGAGGACAACAAGCAGCATTGCGATAGCACGCACGAAGTGCCGCACAGGGACCGCCTAGGCCATGGGATTTCCTGGAGAACCACGGGACAGGATCACAACGTAGTGGACCGACCAGCCGCCGGGGGCCGTTGCCGGACGTAGTCAGTACGGTCTTTAGTCGCATCCCACGATCCACCTGCAGCGGCGGGTACTATCGGTCGTCCTGGTCGGCGCGGTCATGGCGATACTCGACAGCTTCATCGTCCCACCGCCTGCGGGACATCCGGCGACGGGACCAGGTGCACCTTGTAGAAGATCAGGGCTATTCCGATTGCGGATGGCTGGCTGGTGAACCACTGGCCCACGAGTCAGCACCGCAAAGCCCGTCAAGTCGCCGGTCTCGGATAGCGGAAACCGGTAGGTCAGCTTGTCGACGAGTACCGATCATCGATACGGGAAAGCCCGGCGGCATCGTCCCGTGAGATGGTTCCTGCTGAGCTCTACTGCCGGGAGGTCGCTCCGTGAAGCAGCTGTCGCGCACCTTCGTCGTCTCCGCCGCGGCGGCCGGCGCCGCGTTGGCCATGGCGACCAGGAGGAACGCCCTGCGTGTCCCGCGCTGGTTGTGGTGGGCCGCGGCTGCCGCTGGGGCCGCGGTTGCGATTAACGACGTCGCCGGGAAGCCCGTGCTCTTCCTGCGGTGGTCCTTCCTGCGGATGGCGGCCAGGCAGAAGCACCTGTTCCGGGAGGGGCAGGTCGGCGACGGCCGGGAGCAGGCGCTCGCCGATTACGTCACCACGCACGCGCGAGCCGGCGACCTGGACGACGCGATCCGGGTGGTTGACGAGTTCTGCTACCGCAAAAGCTTCCTGATCAACGTCGGTGACGAGAAGGGCAAGATTCTTGATGCAGCGGTGCGGCGGGTCCGGCCTCGCGTGCTCCTTGAGCTGGGTACGTACTGCGGGTACAGCGCCCTGCGGATGGCGCGGGCGATGCCGCCCGACGCCCACCTCTGCTCAA
>JAODNG010000012.1 GCA_025465385.1 Pseudonocardiales bacterium | reverse complement strand
GGGATCCTGGTCCTGCTGGTGATCTACCAGGTCATGCACCTGCGCAGGCACCCACTCGAACCGGTCCCGGCACCGGTGAATCGGCGCACCGGGCGCGCCCGAGCAACTCAACGGGCGCAGGGTCGCGCCGATCCTAGAACCGGCTGGGTTACCTGGCACATCGGCAGGGCTGGACGGCGCCTCTGCCGGGCCGCGGCACACGCGGCTCAGCTTATCCACCGAACCTGACAGCTAAGAACCACCGCCACGTGATCACGGCATGATCGCGGCCCTGGTAGCCGTCGATCGGATCGATCAGCGGGTTGTGGTGGTGGGGGTAGGCCGATGTGGGCGTCCGGTGAGCGGTGTGCACTGCACGCGTGCAAGCAGTGGAGGTGGCGATGAGCGCATCCGCGAATGAGGAGCACAAGCACTGACAGTTACGTAAGTCTTCTTATATACGAGGAAAAAATCCGCAGATGCGGAGTTCTGCATTGACTAATCGTGGGGTGCGGTGCAAGAGTCGGTCCGTGCCTGCGTTCGACTGCCTCGGGGACCCGGTCCGACGTCGTATTTTGGGCCCCTGTATCCAAGGCGACGGCGCCGCTGGCGAGGTGGGTGCCGTCGCGCAGGAAGAGTTCGAGATCTCTCGCTCGCGGGTGCCGCGCGAGCTGCTCGAGGTGCACGCTGGGACTGAGGACGCCGTCCTCGCGAGCGGGCTGATGGGTTTGCTCGATCGCCGGATCAGTCAAACGACCTTGTCGAGGGCGACGGTGTGGTGTTACAGAACAGGACGCCGGGTGTGGAGCTGACTGATCTTTCTGCCCGCGCACTGGGTGTCGTCGGCGGGTGCGTCCGGATAAGGGCATGTCGGGTGAATCAGATGCAGTTCGCCTGGAGGCGACCTGGGGCGATTTCGTCGCCAATGTCTGCCACGAGCTGAAGACTCCGGTGGGGGCGGTGGCACTGCTGGCTGAGGCGGTGCTGCACGTTGCCGCCAACCACGGCGGGGACGTACAGCTCTGGAGCAAGCCCGGCACAGGCTCTAGGTTCACCCTCCGGATCCCCGCGCATCCCGACAGCCCACAACACTCGTCGCGCACGCCATCAACACTCGAGTACGCGCGACGGTCGCGATGACCTTGTGCTGATCGCCGAAGACTCAGGATCCATCGCCGACATGCTGACCTTCTTGCTTAACAAGGAGGCATCCAGCCGAATCACCGGTAAACAGCGGACGACGATTTCGCCCTGGTGAAAGACTCGCGGCGCGCCGGGGCTATGGGTTTCACCGGTTGCGGTGACACGATGGGAGGGTGACATTCGTCGCCGTTGTGCTCACCGCGATCGGCGCGTTGATCGTCGGGCTGGTCGTGGGAATCTTTATCGGCAGGCGTCGGGGGACCGTAGCGTCGCTGCCGTCGCCGGATGATGCGTCGGTCACCGATCTGGTCGAGCGGGTGGTGCTCTCCTCGCACAACGGCGTGGTGCTGCTTGACAGCAGGGGCGGCGTGGTGCTGGCCAACCCTGCCGCCGTGGAACTGGGTTTGGTCCGCGGGGCGCGCCCGGATCAGCGAGCAGCCGTGGCCGCTGAGCGGGTGCGCGCCACCGGTGCGGTCGTCCAGGTCGATCTCTCACCATTGCGGTGCGGTGTCCGCCCTGGTCGCGGGCCCACTGCCGTGCTCGGGGAGGTCCGGCCACTGGGGGACGGTTTCACTGTGATCGACGCGTCGGATGAATCGGATGCGGTCCGCTTGGAAGCGACCCGGCGGGACTTCGTGGCCAACGTCAGTCACGAGCTCAAGACCCCGGTCGGGGCGATGGCGCTGCTGGCCGAGGCGGTGCTGGATGCCACCGACGACCCGCAAGAGGTTCGCCGGTTCGGCACTAAGATCTTCAACGAGGCCAATCGGTTGGGCACGCTGGTCACCGAACTGATCGCGTTATCCCGACTGCAGGGCGCCGAACGGCTCCCCGAGCTGGGTACCGTCGACGTCGACGAGGTGGTGTGCGAGGCGTTGGCACGGTGCAGGCTGGCCGCCGAATCGGCCAACATCCAGATCACCGTCGACCCGCCCAGTGGGCTGTTACTCAAGGGCGATGCGCCGCTGTTGGTCACGGCGCTGTCTAACTTGCTCGACAACGCAGTGTCCTATTCGACGGAGGGCAACCCGGTGTCGGTCAGCAGAGGGCGGGTAAGCGATGTGGTGGAGATCGCCGTGACTGACCGCGGCCTGGGCATCGCCCCGGAACATCAGGAACGCGTCTTCGAGAGGTTCTTCCGGATCGATCAGGCGCGCAGTCGATCTACCGGTGGCACCGGGTTGGGGCTGGCGATCGTCAAGCACGTTGCGGCCAACCACGGCGGTGACATCCAGCTCTGGAGCAAACCCGGCACCGGCTCCACCTTCACCTTGCGGATCCCCGCCCATCCCGATAGCCCACAACACCCATCGTGCACCCCACCGACACCCGAGTACGCCGGAGAGTCGCTATGACCAGGGTGCCGATCACCGAGGATGAGGAATACCCCGCTGACCCGCTGGCCTTCCTGTGCAATAAGGCCTCGCAGCCGAACCTACGCTAAACGACGGGCCGCGACAGCCGGCGTATGTCACATTGCTGCCAGCTGACAGCTGTCGATCGTTCACTCGATCGGCGTTGATCAGGTAGCAGATCGCTGCGTCGTCGCCCGGGTGCCGGACCGTCAGGTCGGTCTGGTGTGCACCTCGTGCCGCACCCGGACCAGGCGTCGCATCCCCAGGCAGAGCAGCTCCTCACCGCAGGCTGGCGGCCGTGCGACCGGCCAACCCGGCCAGTCGCACGGCCGACCATCGCTCCCGCTGCTACGGGTTCTTCTAGCAGATATATCCGCATGTGCGTATCAAAACGGCTTGACTAACCGCTTCTACTGGTATCAGTATAGCTTGTATGATCATCGTCGCCGGAAGGTGGTCACAGGTGCGGTACAGCACGGCGGGCGCTGCCACGGTCGGCCTGCCCACTGTGCTTGGTCTGGCTGGCCGATACGAGCACAACGGCAGCCGCACCGGCCGCACCCGACGGTGGACCTACTGCGGGGCCGACGG
>JAODNG010000591.1 GCA_025465385.1 Pseudonocardiales bacterium | reverse complement strand
GGGCCGAGGCTGAACGCCTCACCGGCGTCGCCCTCCCCACCCGCGTCGCCTAACCGCGACCCGCACGCACATCGTATGGTCCACAAAGAAACATCCTGCGGTCCGGAGCGACACGGGAATGGACCTACCGAGATAATTCTGCGCCGGTGGGGTCGGGGGGTGGCGAGGGGGCGACGAGGCGGCCTACGGCGGTGGTGAGGGCTGCGCGGTGCCGGTGTAGGCATTGCGGCGACCAGGCGTCCTCGGTGGCCGGATCGAGGACGGCGTGCGCGGCGTAGAACCGGGAGGTGACCATTCCCAGCAGCAGGACCAGCAAGTCGGCCGGTTCCAGCTCGGTGGTGATGACCCCCTGCTGCTGCGCCTGGGCGATGGCCTCGATCTTCTCGCGGAACTGCGCGGTCTCGGCAATGGGGGAGCCCGCACCTTCCAGCCGGCCCCAGGTACCCAACCGCAGCAGCTTGGGACTAGCCAGCAGGTGGTCGAACAGGGCGCCCGCGAAACCAGGAAGGTCGGCGGTAGTGAACGGGACGCCGTCGAACAGCGCGCCCACCCGCTGGGCGCGGACGGCGTCGAAGAGCTGCTCCTTGTTGCCGTAATAAACATAGATCAGGCGCTTGTTGGCCTGAGCGGCCTCGGCGATCCGGTCCACCCGCGCGCCGGCCAGCCCATGCTCGGCGAACTCCTCGAAGGCGGCGTCCAGCAGTCGAGCCCTGGTGGCCGTCGAGTCGGGAGGCATGCCCGCAGTCTAAGCCACCGAACCACCAACTGTAACTACCTGGTTATTGACGATCGGGAAACAGTCGTGCGATCCTTAACCTAACTGGTTAGTGTTCCATAGAGCCGATGAGAGGAATCTCATGACCGTCCTGCGGACCGCATCTGTGCACGGAGAAGAATTAGTGGCCCCGGTCGAGGTTCGGGCGGCGGTGGTCATGCTGGTGGAGTCCGGGGAGGTCCCGCTGGGGTGTGCTGCCCGGCCGGGTGACTGGACGACGATCCGTTCCAACGCGGGTATCGGTCGAATAATATCGCCGACCCCGGTTGATGACGAGCCGATCGAAGACGCTCACCGCACCGTAGAAGACCTGGACCGCATTCTGGCGCTCTGACCGTCGTACCGCCGGTGAACGCCTCGGACGCTGCACGGCCACCGGGCTCGGTGGCCGCCGCTGTTGATGTGCTCGCGGGCGCCGTCGCGCAGGCCGTGAGCGGGGCGGGTAGGGCGTTCCGGCTCGGTGAGGCGGTTGGCGGGTGGGCCGATCCGGTGGTGGGGTTGGGCGCGGTCCGGGTTTTGGGTGCCGACGCGTTAGCGCCTTTCTTGTTCACCGGTCGCCCGCCGTCGGCCAGCGATGTCGAGGTGGTGCGGGCGGCATTACGGGTCTTTCCCGCTCCTCATCGGGAGGATCCGGGGGATGCGCGGGTGTGGCGGTGTAGAGACTGGGCGTTGGGTGAGGTGCTGGCACATCTGGGAGTGAGCGAGCCGGGAAGCAACCAGGCGGCGGCCCTGAATTCGGGTGGCGAGGGTGGTTCTGCTGGTGAGTCGGCGTGGCCGGTGTGGTCGGCCGCCGTGAGTCGGTTGTCCATGCTGGCGCTACCGGCGGTGGGCGGGCCGGTGCGGGAGCAGGTTCGTCGGCGTCGGCGGGATACCTGGCGGGGATTGGCCCGGGCGATGCTGCGCCATGATCACTTGAGCGCGGCCCGGCTGGCCCGCTGGCTCGCCCTGGATGCTGCTGTGTCTTCTGAGTCGCTACTGGGCGCGGCGTTGAGCCATCTGGAGTTGTTCACCGCGCCGCCGCCGCGGGTGCGCCTGGAGATCGCCCTGGCCCGCCGCCTGTGGGAGGGCGGCTGATGAATACGGCGAGTGTGGGGCCGGCCCGGCTGGTGTGCTCCCGGGCGTTGGGCTGGTTGAGCCGGGCCCGGTGGGGTTTCGCGTTGCCTGAAGGCGTGACCGCCGCCCAGATCCCTGTTCAGGCGTTGAAGTCGGTGGCGGAGCTGGGGTTGACGATGTCGCTGGTTGACCGGGAAGCGGTCGCCGGCGCTAAGGACGCCCAAGCCGCCGGGCAGTTGGCAGAGTTCGCCTGGGGCCAGCTTGACGGGGGCTCACTACTGTACCGCCGGCAGCTAGATGACCCGGCCAGCTCATTCCCGATGGAGGTCTATGCGTCGTTCGTCCGCGCTGGCTACCGTCACCGGCCGCTGGCGGCGCTGTGCGCGCACCTGGTTGGTCTGCGCGTTGCTCGGGTCCGGGAGCTGGCGCCCCACGATCAGCTCGCCGTGGTCGCCGCCGCCCGCCAACTCGGCTTGCCCGCCCCCGTGGACCCGCTGGTGCTCGTCGAGCGAACCTGGCTCGGAGGCCAGCCTGAGCCGTGGATGCTGGATGCGGCCGCCGCCTATGCGCTGACCCATACCGTGTTTCACCTCACCGACTTCGGTGCTGATCCCGGCGGGCTACCGCAGGAGTTGCAGGAGTATCTGCACCTCTGGATGCCCGTGTGGGTGGACGTGGTCACCGAAACCAAAGCCTGGGACCTGCTGGCGGAACTGCTGATCGTTGATGCGTGTCTGACCACACCCCAGACCTACCCGCAGGCCTGGGAACACCTGGCCCAGGCGCAGTACCCCGATGGGATGCTGCCCCACGGCACCACCAGAGCGCCGAGGGATCCGGAGAAGGCGTTCCGCAACCACTACCATCCCACGCTGGTCGCGGTGATCGCCGGCACGTTGGCCGTCTCCCGGAGCGTGGGTGCCCGGGTATGACTCCCACCGCATCCGCCGAACTCACCGGTCTCCTCCACGCCCAGCTCGCTCCGCTGGTCGCCCAGGGTCAGACCCCCGGCGTAGTCGCCGTCGCGGTATGCGGGCGGGATCAGGCGCTGTGCTGGGCGGGCCGGCCGGCTCGGGACGCGGCGTTTGCCCTTGACGGGCAGACCCGCTTTGAGATCGGTTCGCTGACCAAGACCTTCACCGGGCTGCTGCTCGCTCAGATGGTCGGCTGTGGCGACGTCAGCTATGACGACCCGATCAGCGCCTACCTACCCACCCACGCCCTCCCCTGCGACGGCGCAGGTGGCCGGATCACCTTGGCGCAGTTGGCCACTCATACTGCCGGGCTGCCCCGAGCGCCGCGCAACCTCTACGGGTGGCGGATCCTGCGGCACGGCTGGTCTGACCCCTATCCCGCCTATCGTCTGGTCGACCTCTACCGCGCCACAGCGCGACTGACGCCCCGCGACCCGCCGGGGGGCACTGGGCGCTATTCCACCTTCGGTATCGCGCTGCTCGGTCAGCGGTTGGCCAACGCC
>JAODNG010000582.1 GCA_025465385.1 Pseudonocardiales bacterium | reverse complement strand
CCGCCGTCCGGCTCGTCCGCGAACAGCTCCAACCCGACGAGCAGGTGGCAGACCGCGACGACTTCCTCGACGACCTCCTGCGGCGGGACGAAGGGGATCAACTCGTGATGCAGGCACTCGCCAAGGGCCTCGAGGTACCTCCGGACAGCGTGCCGAGCGACTTCCGCAAGGCGGTCCGGATCCTCGAGGAGGCGGTTCGCGGGTTCAGCATTGGCCGCCCGCACAGGAACATCTGGGCCGGGAAAACCCACGACCAGTTCCTCAACACCCCCGTGCTGCCGAACCTGCCGCCGGTGGAGCGGAACCCGGATGGCACCGTCAACCGCGATCCGAACACGTCGCCCCTGGTGCAACGGCTCGAGGGCACCGCGCCCGGGAACCGGATGCCTCGATTCCGCCCACCCGTCCCGGCCCAGCGCATCGGGTTCATCCGTCAATGGATCACCGACGGGTGCCCGGACAACGACCCACCCGGCCAGGTCGGTGTCGAACACGAGCGGGACCCCGCGCCAGAGCCACTCGCCACGCCGGAACCACCACCGTCAACACCGCTGAGCTTCGAATCCGACATCAAGAGCCTGTTCCGCGAGACCCCCGACCGCACCTCGATGCTGGCCATCGCGGGGTTCGACCTGCACCGCTACGAGGACGTCAGGGATCGTGCGACCGCCATCGCAGCCAGGCTGGAAGACGGCAGCATGCCCTGCGACGGCAGCTGGCCCCCGGACCGCATCGCGACGTTCCACAAGTGGATCGAACAGGGCAAGCAACCCTGACCCTGGTGATAGTTCGTAACGGTGCCAGAAGAAGGACTGGGTCATTGATCTCGACGTCCAGAAATTTTTCGACTCCGTGGATCACAAGCTCATGGTCAAGGCGGTTGAGGCGAACATCACCACCGGCCAGCGTTGGGTGGTGTTGTATGTGCAACGGTGGCTGACAGCCCCGCTGCAGCTACCCGATGGCACGCTGGCCGAGTGGGACCGGGAGACTCCACAAGGATCAGCGGTTTCGCCGGTGTCGGCTAACCTGTTCATGCACTACGCATTCGACTCGTGGCTGGTACGCGAGTTCCCGAGCGTGGAGTTCGAGAGGTGCGCCGACGACGCGGTGGTGCACTGTGTGACCGAGCGCCAAGCCTGCCAGGTGTGGGCCGCGCTCGCCGTCAGGATGGACGAGGTCGGGCTGCGGTTGCGTCCCGACAAGACCAAGATCGTATACTGCAAGGACGCCAATCGGCGGGGCTCGTTTGCCGGCACGTCGTTTACGTTCCTGGGGTTCCGGTTCTGTCCTCGAACTGTGACCAGTCAACACGGTGTGTTGTGCACGGGTTTCGCGCCCGCGATCAGCCCGGAGGCGCTGAAGGCGATCCGCTGCGTGGTTCGCGGCTGGCGGATTCACACCCGCACGCGAAACAACTGGAAGACCTCGCCGATCTGATCAATCCGATCGTGCGAGGGTGGATGACCTACTACGGCCGGGTCTTCTCGCACTGGCGATGGACTGGCACGTTTGAATGCATCAGATGAGAAGAGCGGTGTGAATCGAGAGATTCACGCACCGTTCTGCGGGGAGCCCGGGGGTGAAAATCCCCCGGGCGACCGACTGAACAAAACCAAAGACAACGACTCGGCTCAGGACAAGGACCTGTCCGACACCGAGCGGACCGAGTTGGACGGCTCCGAAGGAGAACTCCATACTGAGGCCGTCACAGCCCTCGTCGTTGCCTGTCTTACGACAGCGCTTTGACCAGCTCGTGCATGTTCGGCACGCCGAGTCCGGTCACCAGGTCGTACCCATGGGTCGCGTGGAAGACCCCATTGCTCCCTGTTTCGATGTCCCGGAAGCACGAGGTCGCCAGGGGGTAGATCAGCGGGTTCAGGAACGGGAGTGGTGGCTTGTTGGCACTCACGCGGGCCGAGTTGATGAGTGCGCAGAATCCGGCCCACACCGGTGCGCTCCAGCTGGTGCCGCCGATCTGCTGGACGTGACCGTGCAGGAGTACGAAGCCACCCTCGTCCGGGTCGGCGGTGGCGCTGACGTCCGGGACGAGCCTGCGGAGACCAGTCACACCCGATCCGGTTTGCCATGACGGGCGTGGGAAGTAGATGCTCTTCCCGCCGCCCCCGCTCGACCAGCCAACCTCACTTGCGACCGTGCCGTCGGGCGCAAGCTTCAGGGTGGTGCCGCCGACTGCGATGACGCACGGATCGGTGGACTGATATTCGGCTTGCGTCGGTCCCGTCGCACTGTGACCGGTCTCGTCGGGGTTGGATCCCGCGTCGCCGGTGGAGATGAAGACATTGACCCCCGCGGCGGCGAGTTTCAGGAACTTCTGGTGTTCGATGGCGACCTCGCCCCCAGGCCCGTTCAGGAATGTCTCACCGAGGCCGAGGCTGATCGACAACTGCCGCATCCCTGGATGGGTGGGGATGTCGTCGATGATCCTGTCGAGGGCGCGATCGAGTGCGGTGAATGACAGCGAGCCGGTAGCGTATATACGGATCGTCGCGCCCGGTGCTATCCCGCTCGTCCACTGGGTGTCGAGCGTTTCCTCACCCTCAGGCGGCGGGAGCTGACCGCCTGAGACGTTGATCTTTTCGATCTGGGAGAGCGTCACCGGCAGGTTGTTCTGCTTCCAGAATTCCTGCATGTCCGCATCGGTCGGGAAGGTGTCAATCAAGATCGCGATTGTCTGCCCGCTGCCGTCGAGGCCTAACCCGTCGGCGTTGTAGGCCGTGAGTATCTCGCTCGGAAGGTAGGGCGCTGAGTTGGAGATACTCGGCGCCGGGCCCGGCACAGTGAGCTCAGCGATTCCGAGGGCGCCGCGGTTCCAGTCGCGTGGCGGTCGTCGCTTGCTGTGCTTGTGAGCCTGCTGGAACGGTTGCAGGCCGCCGATCGCCTGCACGGCCTCGCCGACCGATGCCGGCAGGCTGGGCGCGTTGCGGGCAGCCGTGTAAGTGAAGCCTCCTCGATTCACGCGCACCATCTGCACCTGGAGATTCTTCTCGATCTGTGTGACGGGAGCGTTGGCGTAGATGCTCGTGTTGTCGGCCGAAACACTCTCGATCTCGAAGCCCTTCGACTTCAGCCACGCAGTCAATGCATCGGCGTCAGCCTTGGTTGCGCCGTACTCGCTGAGGGCGTCTGGCGAGACGGTCTCGCCTCTCGCCACTCTTGCTTCGAGGTCGGCCGCAACCTCGCTCGGCAGGGCAAGGGAGAAGTGCAGCGTCATCTTCTCGTTCCGATGTTCCGGGTCCGCTGCTTGGACCATCAGCCCGTTTGGTGCGGGTCCGGACTGAACCGGGATCGGAACCACACTGTCGTGAAACACCTTGCGCTCGGCCATCGATTGCCTTCCAATCCTTGGAGTGTGTGCGATCTTCGTGCTGCCTGAAGTGCTATCAATGAGTCCTCAAAGGCCGCGCCGGACCGGTCTCAGCGACTAAATCTCCGGGCTCTACCCAAATCGTGAGTGGTCTTAGGCACCGTCGCCGGACCCTTCCATAAAGTCGATCATCATCGGAGATTCACCCAAGATAGAGCCCGGCCACCGTCGCTGTGATACATCGCATCGGGGCGGCGAGACCTCCGTAAGCTCGGCCGACCGTTCGTGTTCGTACCAGGCCGTCCGGGTTCTGATCGTTCGCCAGGTCACCGCCCTACGGATGATCTCCAGCAGGGTCCAGAGGGCACCGTCAACTTGGTTGCGCGTGGCTGAGGTCCGCCGGGGTCTGGCTGTATCACCGGTTCCCGCTGAGCTACCAAGAGATCGAGGAGATGATGGCCGAACGCGGTGTGATCGTCTCCTATAACGCCAAGGCGGCCGCGAGATTCTTCCGCAAGCTGCTCACGAAATTGCGGTACGTGCGGGTGCTGATCACCAACAAGCTGGCCAGCTACGGTGT
>JAODNG010000544.1 GCA_025465385.1 Pseudonocardiales bacterium | reverse complement strand
GGCTATCGCGGCAGCTTTCCACGACATCGACGTGTTCAGCTCGCTGGACTATCGGGGACCTTCCATCGGCACCATGGAAGCCTGGCTGCAGCGCACCGGACGCAGCCGCTGGGCCGACGAGCTCGCGGTAATCATCGCCAAGCATCATCACCTGACCCCCTACCGAGGGCGCCATGCGGACCTTGCCGAGGCCTTCCGACGGGCGGACCTCAACGATTTGAGCCAGGGATTCATCCGCTCCCGGATGCCTCGCGAACACGTGCGCGCTGTGCGCGAGTCGATTGACGTGGGCGTCTTTTTCACTCGCACCGTGCCACGGGCCATCGTGCGACACCTGGTCCGCCACCCGCTGGACCCGCTGCCCATTGTGCGCGCGCGCCGGGCGCTTCGGCAGGCCGGACACGACGGCGCGGACCATTAGCCGGGCTGAGGCGTCCTGCGCAGCAGCGGCCTGACCGACGATGAGCTCTACCGGCTGACGGTGGTGCTCCGCAACTCTGGTCGAAGCGAGGTTGGCCAGCCCGCTGGACAGCGCTGCCGCCCGCCGGCTGTGGTCGATCACTCGGGGCAATGCGCTGCGATACAGGACAATGGCACCCGGGGATGCCGAGAGCTGACGAACAGGAATCAGATGTAGCCACGGAGTCTTTCTGCAGTGGCAACTGACGCGACGGCGGTGGCGTACGCGGCCAGCCGCAGGGACACCTTGTCCCGGGTAGCTCGTTCGTGCACCCGTCGCCACGCGGTCGACATGGTTTTTTGAAGTTCATGATTGACTCGCGACTCGTCCCACCGGAATTGTTGGAGGTTCTGAGTCCACTCGAAGTAGGACACAGTCACTCCGCCCGCATTGGCGAGGATGTCGGGGATGACAGTGATTCCGCGATCAGCGAGAACCTGATCAGCGCCGAAGCTGACCGGGTGATTGGCGGCCTCAAGGATCACCGAGGCGCGCACCGCGTTGGCATTGGCGCCGTTCACGACGCGACTCAACGCCGCCGGCACGAGCACGTCGACATCCAGTTCGAGGAGCTCGGCGTTGCTGATCGGTTCAGTGCCGGGACTACCCGCCACGGTGCTGGCGTGCCTGGCATGTTCCTGTACCGCGAGGATGCTCAGGCCACGCCCGTCGGATACCCCGCCGCCGACGTCGGAGACAGCGACGACCTTGCAGCCCAGGACGCCGACCAGCCGCGCGAACCAGGAGCCGACATTGCCGAACCCCTGGACGGCCACCCTCGCGCCATCGAGATCGAGCTGGAGGCTTCGCGCTGCCTCAGCCAGGCAATACACCAGTCCCCGCCCGGTAGCAGCGGCCCGCCCCAGGGAGCCGCCCAGCTCAATAGGCTTTCCTGTCACGATCGCCGGGGAGTAGCCGTGCCGCGCGGAGTAGGCATCCATGATCCACGCCATCGTCTGGGCATCGGTGTTGACATCGGGTGCGGGGATATCGCGTTTCTCCCCGATGATGTGGTCGATCATTCGCAGGTAGCCGCGGGTCAGCTTTTGCAGTTCGGCCGGGCTCATCGTCAGCGGATCACAGATGATGCCGCCTTTGGCGCCACCGAACGGTACGTCGACCACCGCGGTCTTCCAGGTCATCAGTGCGGCCAGGGCCCGAACCTCGTCGAGGTCCGCCGCGGGATGGTAACGCAGGCCGCCTTTGAAGGGGCCCCGGGCGCCGTTGTGCTGGACCCGATAGCCGATGAAGACCCGGCCTGAGCCGTCGTCCATCCGGAGGGGAATCTGCACCCGAAGCTCCCGGTAGGCACACCCTAATACGGCCCGCAGGTCATCACCCAGGTGCAGATGATCCGCCGCTTGCTCAAAAAAGCGGTTCACTGCCTGGAACGGGCTCAACTCGCCAGGCTCGCGCTGCGCACCCGCGGCGGTATGGTGCTCGTGGCCCGGTGGTACCTCCTCGATCACGCGCCTCCCTCACCGCTGCGGCCGGCGGCCAATCCCGGTCTTTCCGCGTAATTGATCACGGGATCATACGCGACGCACCTGATTCGAGTAGTCGATTACTCGCATCGCCGCGCCGGACCACTCGTGCCTTTGTGGTCGGTAGCCATGGGAGCCAGGGCCGACCTCGGCTCCGACGCCGAGGCTCAGATGGGAATGGAAAGCAACGCGCATGACGACTCATCGCAGATTCACCCAGACGGCTA
The DNA here is from genome assembly GCA_025465385.1 of Pseudonocardiales bacterium. Classification (GTDB taxonomy): domain Bacteria; phylum Actinomycetota; class Actinomycetes; order Mycobacteriales; family Pseudonocardiaceae. The sequence goes on along the minus strand of JAODNG010000544.1, from coordinate 1,391 downwards.
CTTGCTCAGCGCGCTGCGGTGTTCCGCGCGGAAGTTGTCGTCTCGAGGTTTCCGCGGGTATAGCGTCTGCTGGCCGGGCGGGCGGACCCGGCCCACCTGAAGGAGCCGACGAGGAGGCGAAATGATCGAACGAGAAACCTTGCTGTCCGATTTGCCAGAGCGGGGCTATCCGGATGATCCCCGGGGAGGTTCGGTGGCCTGGGCGCTGCTGGCGGTGGCTGCGATTCTGGTTACCGCCATCCTTTTGACAGCGCGGTGGGTCGCCGGATCCTGGTAGAAGATGGTTCAATCACCACGCCCAGATCACCGCGGAAAGGCTACCGAAGATCAGGGTCGTGCCGACTGCCAGCAGCGCCCACGCAGCAGCCCCACCGCTGGGATCATCGGATCGGTCCAGCTCCGGTAAATCGGACGCGAGACGCTCCGGTTCGATCATGATTCCTCCTCGTCAGCCCCTCGACGCGGGCCGCGCAGGCAAGCCTTGATGCATGACTTAATATCACAGTGATGAGCGTCATTGTTACTGGAGAACGACAATCTCGATAGGTGGGAAAGATCGCTCGGCCGGAGTAAACAAGAGGTTGCAGGGCGAGTGAACAAGGGGTTTCCTATTCACCTAGGGCGCCGGCAGGGATATCGCAAAGCAGCAGTTCCCGATGAACGCGCCAGAACTCGCGGTAGGCGTTATGGAGGTCATTCTGCGCGGCCTCGAGAGCCTCCGCAGGCGCGGGCGCGGCAACCCACCGGCCGCGGACCGGCTCGACCACCGTGAGCGCTTCCAGTGCGTGCGAGGTATTGCGCAAGTGCTGGTGGGCGCGATGGAGTTGCTCGCGTTGCTCCTTCGAGAGTTCCGCTGGCTGGCGGCCTACCTCCACGTCGCACCCTCCGAGCTCCCGATCGCTGTTGGGGCTGCCACCCTAACGCAGCAACATCCGGTGCCCACGAAGGCCAGCCGAGCAGTCGCCTAGCCGTAATCGAGTCTTGCTCCCAGCACTCTCCGTAGGTGTCTTACGGCAAACTCCTGCACCGCATCCGCCGGGTGCCCCGGACCGTCAAAGGTGCCGGTGGCGTGGACAGCCACAGTCACCGGAATGTCCCGATTGCGTAGGTCCGCTGTAGTGTGCAGCACGCAAATATCGGTGCATACCCCACAGATCCGCACTGAGTCGATACCGAAGCGGTGCAGGTGACCTTCCATTTCGGTCTCGAACAGCGCCGAGTACCGCCGCTTGCGCAACAGCAGAACATCATCCCGGGCCAGCAGCGGGACCATCTCGTCGACCAGGTCGGCCTCGTGCGTGCCGCGGATGCAGTGCTCGGGAAACACGGCGAACTCCGCGTCGTCGATCTCGTGGGTATCGGCCGTGAAGAGCACCCGATGGCCAGCGGCG
>JAODNG010000520.1 GCA_025465385.1 Pseudonocardiales bacterium | reverse complement strand
GCCGCGAACGAAACGCGAGACTCATGCCCATTGGCGCACCAGTAGGACACCCGGTTTCGGGGAGCAGTCTCGCCCCGCTCGGACTCGCCCATCGGACCTGCACCGACCCGCGTACCGCGGATCGCGTTGCCACTTGCCATTGATTGCCCTCACGTCGCGGAACCGCTCGGAGCGGCTCAGCCGATCTTGATCAGAAGCCCGATCCCCACAATGGAGATCACCCATACCGAGCTGACGAACAGCGTCAGCCGGTCCAAGTTCTTCTCCACAACGCTGGACCCAGACAAACTCGATTGCACGCCACCGCCGAACAAACTGGATAGCCCTCCACCGCGGCTTCGATGCAACAAGATCAGCAGGATCAGCGCGATGCTGGTGACCAGGAGCAGGATCTGCAGGAAGAGCTTCATCACACCCTCGTCGGACGACGACTGATTTGCAAGGCTACCCCGTCGCGCCGCCGAGCGGGGCCCGGCCTCGGGGTCACGGAGTCCCCCTCACGGTAATGGTCCGCCGGCGGCCAGGGCGCACAGCTTCGCGAACTCGTCTGCATCCAGGCTCGCACCACCGACCAGTGCGCCGTCGATATCTGACTCGGCGACCAGCTCGGCGACATTGCTCGATTTCACCGATCCGCCGTAGAGCACCCGGACCTCGTCGGCGACCGCCGCACCGTACTTGTCGGCCAGTGCCGCTCGCAGCGCGCCGCAGACCTCCTGCGCGTCGGCCGGGGTGGCGACCCGGCCGGTACCGATCGCCCAGATCGGCTCGTAGGCCACCACGATGGTGCCAGCCTGTTCGCCAGACAGGCCTTTGAGCGCGGCACGCAATTGTGCAGTGCTGTGCGCCAGGTGGCCGCCGGCCTCACGGACCTCCAGACCTTCTCCCACGCACAGGATCGGCACCAGCCCGTTGCGCAGTGCGGCCCGCACCTTGGCACCCACGATGGCGTCGTCCTCGCCGTGGTGCTCGCGCCGCTCGGAGTGCCCGACGACGACGTAGCTGCAATCCAGCTTGGCGAGCATCGGCCCGGACACGTCGCCGGTGTAGGGCCCGGAGTCCTTGGGCGAAAGATCCTGCGCTCCGTAGCGGATCAGCAGCTTGTCCCCCTCGATGAGGGCCTGCACGCTGCGCAATGCGGTGAACGGCGGCAGCACCGCCACCTCGACCTTGGCGAAATACTTTTCCGGCAGTGCGAAGGCAAGCTTCTGTACCAGAGCGATGGCCTCCAAGTGATGGAGGTTCATCTTCCAGTTGCCGGCGATCAACGGTTGGCGGGCCACGCCTTAAGTCTCCAGCACCGCGATCCCCGGCAGCGACTTGCCCTCCAGAAACTCCAGGGACGCGCCGCCACCAGTGGAGATGTGAGAGAAGCCGTCCTCCGGCAGACCCAGCAACCGCACGGCGGCCGCCGAGTCACCGCCGCCGACCACGCTGAACGCGTTCGATCCGGCGATGGTCTCCGCGACGCCGCGAGTGCCCGCCGCGAACGGAGCCAGTTCGAACACACCCATCGGACCGTTCCAGAACACGGTGGCGGCACCAGCCAACGCCGCGGCGAAGTCACGCACTGTCTGCGGCCCGATGTCCAGGCCCATCCACCCGTCCGGGATGTCCTCAGCGGCAACCGTACTGGTGTTCGCGTCCGCCGCGAACTTATCGGCGATGACCACGTCGCGCGGCAGCCCGATAGTGTCGCCGGCGGCCTTCAGCAGCCGGGCGCACACGTCGACCATGTCGTGTTCCAACAGCGAGGAACCGACCGGGTAGCCAAGGGCTGCCAGGAAGGTGAAGCACATGCCGCCGCCGACGAGCAGGGTGTCCACCTTCGGCAGCAATGCCTCGATCACGGCGAGCTTGTCCGAAACCTTCGACCCGCCCAGCACCACGGCATAGGGACGCTCCGGTGTCTCGGACAGACGTCGCAGGGTGGTCAGCTCGGTGAGCACCAGGGTGCCGGCGTAGCCGGGCAGCCGCTCGGCGATGTCGACGACCGAAGCCTGCACCCGGTGCACGACGCCGAAGCCGTCGGAGACGAACGCGCCGCCGGGGCCCACCAGGGCGGCGAGCTCGTCGGCCAGCGCGCCGCGCTCGGCGGCGTCCTTGGACGTCTCCCGCGGGTCAAAGCGGACGTTCTCCAGCAGCGCGACCGCACCATCGGACAGACCGGCCACCGCCGCGCGAGCCGAGTCCCCGACGACGTCGGTCGCCGCCGCCACCGGGGTGCCGAGCAACTCACCGAGCCGGGCTGCGACCGGCGCCAGCGAGTACGCCGGGTCGGGCACTCCTTTCGGCCGCCCCAGATGAGCGGTCACGACCACCCGGGCGCCTGCCTCGGTCAGCGCCCGCAGGCTGGGCAGGGAGGCCCGAATCCGACCATCGTCGGTGATTCGGGCACCCTCCAGCGGCACGTTGAGGTCGGTTCGAACCAGCACGGTCCGACCCGACACGCCACTGGCGAGCAGGTCGTGCAGTGTCCTCACAGCTGCGAGCCGACCAGGACAGTGAGGTCAGCCAGCCGGTTGGAGTAGCCCCATTCGTTGTCGTACCAACCGACGATCTTGACCTGGTTGCCGATCACCTTGGTCAACGGCGAGTCGAAGATGCACGACGCAGGGTCGGTGATGATGTCCGAGGACACGATCGGCTCGTCGCTGTAGCGCAGGATGCCCTTCAGCGGGCCGTCAGCGGCGGCCCGGAAAGCCTCGTTGACCTCTTCGACGCTGGTGTCCCGAGAGACCGAGGCGGACAAATCGGTAATCGAGCCAGTGGGGATCGGCACCCGCAGCGCGTAGCCGTCGAGCCTTCCATTGAGCTCTGGCAGCACCAGCCCGATCGCCTTGGCGGCCCCGGTGGACGTCGGCACGACGTTGATCGCAGCGGCCCGGGCCCGGCGCAGGTCCTTGTGCGGGGCGTCTTGGAGGTTCTGGTCCTGGGTGTAGGCGTGGATAGTGGTCATCAGGCCCTTGTCGATGCCCAGCGCGTCGTGCAGCACCTTGGCCATGGGGCCCAGGCAGTTCGTGGTGCACGAGGCGTTGGAGATCACCGTCTGGGAAGCGTCCAGCCGGGCGTCGTTGACCCCGAGTACCACGGTGAGGTCTTCGCCGCTGGCAGGCGCAGTGATGATCACCTTTTTCGCGCCGCCCTCATCGACATGCTTGCGCGCGTCGGCCGCCTTGGTGAAAAAGCCGGTCGACTCGAGCACCACATCGACGCCCAACGCTTTCCACGGCAGCGCGCCCGGGTCGCGCTCGGCGAGCGCCTTGATGGTCTTGCCGCCCACCGCGATGCCGTCGTCGGTGACGTGCACGTCCTCTTTCAGCCGACCAAGCACACTGTCGTATTTCAAAAGGTGCGCCATGGTCGCGACGTCACCGAGGTCGTTGAACGCCACCACGTCGATGTCGTGGCCACCCGCCTGCACAGCGCGCCAGAAGTTTCGCCCGATGCGGCCGAATCCGTTGATCCCTACTCGAACGGTCACGATGCCATCTCCCTCTCCACACCCAGTGCCCGTGATACGAGCCGGCCACCACGGCCGGCACTCACTGTCTGGCGCTCTTGGCCTGTCGGGCGCTCTTTGAGGGTCACCTTAGCGGCCAGTGCATACCGCGTAGTGCCCCCGGGAGGGGGAGAGCTGCAGGGGTGGCCGGGAGCTCACGCGTCCAGCATGTCGGGTGTTACCGCGGATTCGGTGTCCGGCACCCCCAGCTCCTCAGCCTTGCGGTCGGCCATCGCGAGCAGCCGACGGATCCGGCCCGCCACCGCGTCCTTGGTCAGCGGCGGATCGGCGAGCTGCCCCAGCTCCTCCAGCGAGGCCTGCCGGTGTTCCAGCCGCAGCCGGCCCGCCGTGGTCAGGTGCCCCGGGATGTCCCCGCCGAGCAACTCCAGGGCCCGAGCGACCCGCGCTGCCGACGCCACCGCCGCGCGCGCGGATCGGCGCAGGTTGGCGTCGTCGAAGTTGGCCAACCGGTTGGCGGTGGCTCGGACCTCCCGGCGGACCCGGCGTTCTTCCCAGGCCAGCACCGAGTCGTGCGCGCCCAGCCGGGTGAGTAGCGCACCGATGGCGTCGCCGTCGCGGATCACCACCCGGTCAGCACCCCGGACCTCACGTGCCTTGGCCGCGATGCCGAGTCGGCGAGCGGCGCCGACCAGGGCCAGCGCCGCCTCCGGTCCGGGACAGGTCACCTCCAGCGCGGCCGAACGACCGGGCTCGGTGAGCGACCCGTGCGCGAGAAACGCGCCGCGCCAGGAAGCCTCGGCATCGCACAGACCACCGGAGACCACCTGCGGGGGCAACCCACGCACTGGGCGGCCGCGGACGTCCAGCAACCCGGTCTGCCGAGCCAGCCCTTCCCCGTCGCGGACCACCCGCACCACGTAACAGGTTCCTTTACGCAGGCCACCAGCCGTGATCAGGTGCACATCCGAGTTGTGCCCGTACAGCTCGTGCACCTCCCGGCGTAGCCGGCGGGCGGCCGAGCCGGTGTCGAGCTCAGCCTCCACCACCACGCGGCCGGCGATGATGTGCAACCCCCCGGCGAAGCGCAGCAACGAGGAAACCTCGGCTCGCCGGCAGCACGTCTTGGTTACCCGCAGCCGGCTCAGCTCGTCCTTGACGGCGGAGGTCATGGCCACTGGCGCTTCTCCTCCCGTTGCACGTCTACCAGTATCCGGCGCAGCGCTGCGGCCAGCGCCACCGGATCGTGGCGATCGGTGGATCCGTCGTCGGCGACCCGGTCAAGGTACGCGTGCCCACCGAGTGCCGCTGCGCACCGGTGCAAACGGGCGGGCGCCGCGACGGCGTCGACATCGGCGAGCACCGCCTGCACGGTGAATCCGGGTGGCGCATGATCGCACAAGACTGTCAAGTACTGCTCCGGGGAGAATCCTGCGGTTTCGCCCGGTTGCGGGACGAGGTTGAGTATCAGTACCCGGCGCGCCCGCGTGTTCACCAGCGCGCTGGCCAAGCCGGGAACGAGCAGATGCGGTAGCACGCTGGTGAACCACGAACCCGGCCCCAGCACCACGAGATCAGCCGCACCGACCGCGCGGACCGCCTCAGCGCAGGCCTGCGGCCGCTCGGGCCGAAGCCGTACCCGGTGCACCCGACCCGGCGTGGTGGCCACTGCTACCTGGCCGCGGATCCGGCTGAGCCGGTGTGGGTGGTCAGCGTCACCGTCGATACCAGCCACATCGGCCTCGATATCGATAGGTTCAACGGTCATCGGCAGCACCCGGCCGGTCACTCTGAGCAGCGCACACACCTCGTCCAACATCGCCACCGGATCGCCGAGCACCTCCAGTAGGCCGGCCATCACCAGGTTACCCACGGCGTGTCCGGCCAGCGCGCCGGTGCCGCCGAAGCGATGCTGGAACACCGCCCGCCAGCGGCCCGCAGCACCGTCGTCGGCCGCGAGCGCGGCCAGCGCCATTCGCAGATCGCCGGGCGCCAGCATCCCCAGCTCCCGGCGCAGCCGCCCGGATGAGCCGCCGTCATCGGCCACCGTGACGACCGCGGTGATGTCCTCAGTGATGGCTCGCAACGCCAGCAGCGTGGCATAGAGACCGTGGCCGCCACCCAGCGCGACCGCCTTGACAGAGCGGGTCACTCGCGTCCCACGTCTCTGTGCACGACCTTGACAGTGATCTTGTCGATTCCGCTGTTGAGGTTGAGCCGGCTGGCCAACGCCTCGGAGACGACCACACTGCGGTGCTTACCTCCGGTGCACCCCACCGCAAGGGTGAGGTAGCGCTTGCCCTCTCTCCGGTAGCCACCGCTGATCAGTCGCAGCAGCTCAAGATAGCGATCCAGGAATTCCTCGGCGCCTTCCTGGGACAGCACGTAATTGCGGACATCGGCGTCTAGACCGGTGAACTCACGCAGTTCCGGAATCCAAAAAGGGTTAGGCAGAAATCGCACATCGATCACGAGGTCTGAGTCCATCGGCAGCCCGTATTTGTAGCCGAATGACACCACCGTGATCCTGGTCCGGGTGCTGGACTCACCACCGAACGCGTGCTCGATCTTGGCCCGCAGCTGGTGTACGGACAGTCCGGTCGTGTCCAGGACCAGGTCAGCCTCATCCCGCAGCGGCGCAAGCAACGCCCGCTCGGCTGCGATCCCGTCGGCTAGCCGGTCATCGCCCTGCAACGGGTGGCTGCGCCGAACCTGCTCGAAGCGACGGATCAACACCGCGTCGGTGGCTTCCAGGTAGAGCACCTTGGGCCGGTAGCCGCGGGCGTCCAGATCCTTGATCACCGCGGCGAGGTCATCAGTGAACGCCCGACTACGCACGTCCATCACCACCGCGATCCGGGTTATCGCGCCTTGCGAGCGAGCGCCGAGCTCGACCATCGTGGCGATCAGTTCGGGCGGCAGGTTGTCGACGACGAACCAACCCAGGTCCTCCAGCACCTTCGCGGCCGTGCTGCGACCCGCGCCGGATAGGCCCGACACTACGGCGACTTCAATACCACCGTGCATTTCGGTACAGCGCTGGATCTCGGTCACCGCGCCACTCCATTGTTGTCTTCGGCGCCGACGGGCTGCGCGGATCCCGAATCGTGCTCGGCGAGGGTCAGATTGTTCTCTGCGAGGCCCAGATTGTTCTCTGCGAGCGCTAGGGCTGCCAGCACCGCCCGCGCAGTGCTCGGACCGATCCCGGATACCTCGGTCAGCTCGGACACGCTGGCCTGCCGGATACGGCGCACCGAGCCGAAGTGCTTGAGCAGCGCGGTGCGCCGAGTCTGCCCGAGCCCGGCCACATCGTCCAACGCGGATGCCGTCATCCGCACCGACCGCTTCTGCCGGTGGTATCTGATCGCGAACCTGTGTGCCTCGTCCCGCACTCGCTGCAGCAGGTAGAGCCCCTCGCTGGTGCGCGGCAGGATCACCGGGTCGGCCTCGCCGGGTAACCAGACCTCCTCCAGCCGCTTGGCCAGCCCGGCGATCGCGACATCGGTCACGCCGAGTTCGAATAATGCCTGAGCCGCCGCGGCCACCTGCGCCGGGCCGCCGTCGACTACTAGCAGGTTCGGCGGGTAGGCGAACTTGCGGGGACGCCCGGTGTCGGGGTCCAAGCCGGGCTGCGGGTGGTCGTTGTCCCGCAGATAGCGGGCGAAGCGCCGGCGGACCACCTCGGCGATGCTCGCCACGTCATCAGAGTGCCCATCACCGGCCGCGTCCCGGATCGCGAAGCGCCGGTAGTCGGACTTGCGCGCCAGCCCGTCTTCGAAGACCACCAGGGAGGCGACCACATCGTTGCCCTGGACGTGGCTGACGTCGATGCACTCGATGCGTAGGGGGGCGGTGTCCAGGCCGAGCTGGTCCTGGATCTCCTGCAGTGCCGCCGCGCGGGTGGTCAGGTCACCGGCCCGGCGAAGCTTGTGTTGCGCGAAGGCGTCCGCGGCGTTGCGCGCCACGGTGTCAGCTAGCGAGCGCTTGTCCCCCCGCTGAGGTACCCGCAGTGCCACCCGAGCGCCACGCAGCCCAGAAAGCCATTCGGTCAGGATGTCGGCGTCTTCGGGCAGCTCCGGCACCAGCACCTCACGCGGCACCGGCTGCATCGCGTCATCCGCAGCCTCGGCTAGCGCGGCCTGCTCGCCATAGAACTGGGTCAGAAACTGGCTGACCAGGTCCACCTGCTCGACCCGCTCGATCACCCAGCCCCGCTGGCCACGGACCCGTCCGCCCCGAACGTGAAACACCTGCACCGCAGCCTCGAGCTCATCACAGGCGAAGGCGATCACGTCCGCGTCGGTGCCGTCACCGAGCACCACCGCCTGCTTCTCCATCGCCCGGCGCAACGCCCCCAGATGGTCGCGCAGCCGCGCGGCGCGTTCGAACTCCAGCTCGACAGCGGCCGTCTCCATCTCCCGCTCCAAGCGGCGGATCATCTTATCGGTCCGGCCGGATAGGAAATCACAAAAATCATCGACGATAGCGCGATGTTGTTCGGCGGTGACGTTGCCCACACAAGGAGCTGAACATTTATCGATATAGCCCAGCAAGCATGGCCGACCGATCTGGCCGTGCCGCTTGAATACGCCAGCCGAGCACACCCGGGCCGGGAAGACCCTGGTGAGCAGGTCCAGCGTCTCCCGGATCGCCCAGGCGTGCGCGTATGGCCCGAAGTACCGGACGCCGCGCTTGCGGGGCCCGCGGTAAACCTGCAGGCGCGGATATTGCTCGTTGAGCGTTACGGCCAGCACCGGATACGACTTGTCGTCGCGATACCGGACGTTGAATCGGGGATCGAACTCCTTGATCCAGTTGTATTCCAGCTGCAGTGCCTCGACCTCGGTGCTGACCATTGTCCACTCGACTGAGGCCGCCGTGGTGACCATCTGCCGGGTCCGCGGGTGCAGCCCACTAAGATCGGCGAAGTAGGAGTTCAGCCTGCTTCGCAGACTTTTCGCCTTGCCGACGTAGATCACCCGGCGGTGCTCGTCGCGGAAGCGGTACACCCCCGGCCCCTCAGGGATCGTTCCCGGCGCCGGACGGTACGTAGCGGGATCAGCCATTGGGCAGCCCATGCGGCTGCGCCGCTGGTGAGTGGCAAACAGCGCTATAACCTTGTTTGTCACTCACCAGCTCGATCCTTTTGAGGATCGAGCGAATCCGCCAACCCCACAGCGGCGCCAGCGCGTAGCCCGGATAGGACGCCAGCCAGCTGGCACTGCCCAGGCTGACCGCGTCCGCGCCAGCCCAGAAATACTCCCGGCAGTCGTCGAAGGTGCGGATCCCACCGGTTGCGATCACGGGCAGGGTGATCCCTGCGTCGCGTAGCTCGGCTACCACCCGCAGCCCGATCGGCTTAACCGCCCGGCCGGACAGACCGCCGTAGCGGTTCGCCAGCAATGGTTGGCCGGTCCGCGGGTTCAGCCGCAGCGCTCGCACCGTATTGATCGCGGTGAGCGCCGAGACTCCGGCGGCGGCGGCACGACGGGCGTGCCGGACGTAGTCCCGGTCCGGCGACAGCTTGAGGATCACCGGATGTCTGCTGGCGGGTACGGCGTCGGCAAGTACTCCGGCCAGAATAGGTTCGAAATCATGATCGACGTTCGGGCAGGAGACGTTGAACTCCACAGCCGCGATCTCATCCGGGGGCACCGCCGCGTTCACCGCGTCGACCAGCGCGACGAACTCCTCCGCGGCGAAGCCGCCCACCGAGATGATGGTGTTCTGGTCACGGGTGCGCGGGTAGTAGTCGCGCAGGTAGGCCTGAATCCCGACGTTGCACCAGCCGAAGGCGTTGATCCAGCCGCCGTCGACACCGCGCAGCACTGTGGCGTAGCGGCGCAACAGGCCGGGCAGCGCGTGCAACGGCCAATCGGTGCGGTTGGTGAAGTGCCCGTCACGGGGCTGCACCGTCAGGGTCCTGGTGGTGACCGCGCCGAAACGCTCCAGCGGCACGAATCGGGAGATGGGACTCATCCCGTACGGCACCAGGCCCGGGTCGGGGGCGCCATACCCGAGCAGGCTGGACGAGGTGACCAGCCGGTTGCGCAGGCGGATATCGCCCAACCAGACCTCGCTCACCGGCCCTCCCTGCGATCGCTAGACCCCCACAGGATAGGTCGCACTGTCGCGGGCCATTCCGCCACTCCACCGCGTTCAGCGGGCTCAACGCGGCTATTCGGTACGAGGGACACTCCGCTGAGCCCGCTGGACGGTCTGGCGCTGGCTCAGGAACACGGTGGCACCACCTACGGCGCCAGCGACAATCTCGGCGGCCAGGGCCTCTGGCACCGCGATGGTCGTGTCACGAGCCAGACCCGGCCCGACCGGTTTCAACCGGCGATGCGTGCCAGTTGCGCTGAAAGGTGCGGCTGCAGGGGCAAGCCGCGCAGCGCGCGCTCCTCGGCGTAGACGAGGTCACCATTTTCCAAGATGCCGTACAGTCGGGCCGCCGCGGTCGTCTCGCGGGCCGTGTCGGTCCGCGTGATTGTGTCGGATTCGAGCTCCCACGCCGTCTCGCCGGTTCGACCACCGTAGTAGATCTCGCAGATGCCGAACATGTGCGCGAGCACCACCTCGATGGTCTCCTCCTCGTCCACCCGCCACCACCCAACTTCACGGGCCGCGGGGCGCAACACCTCACCGGATGAGTTGAGCAGCCATGCGCGCGCCTCGTAAACCAGAAACGGCCTGCCGTCATGGGCAAAAGTGACCTGCTGGCCGTAGCGGAACTCGCCGAGCAGCGACGGGTATTGCGCGAGACCCTCGCCGCGCCACACCCCCAGCAGTGGCGCCAGCGGCTGGCATTGCGGGTGCAACTCGATGTCCTGCCCCAGCGTGACGGCGTCCATGCTGATCGGCAGATCATCAAACCAGGGCAAGGTGCGGTTGGTGGCACCGTGGCCCGCGTCGGTATCTGAGCTGGTGTGGGACACATCGCTGTTCACCACTGAATCCGATCACGAATCGGCCGTCCGCGCTAGGCAACCGAGCGGCCGCAACTGCGTCCTTATCGGTGTTCTTTCGGGTGATTCATCCGGGAGGCACCGACCGCCGCCGAAGCTGACACGCGGCCACGTCGGCCCGGCCGCAACCGGACACCCTGCCCGCGCCCGGGCCAGCCGGGTCATGCGTAACTGGTGAATAACACACTACGTACGGACTGCGTCGCAGCGGTACGCTAATTCCCAGTTACCGAGGGGGTCTCTGTGATGCGTTTCCTTCGCCATGCCGTGATATCGCTCACCATTGCCGCAGGGTGCGCGGTGTTCACTCCCGTGATGGCGGCCGCTGCCCAATCGGCTGCCGCACCCTGCGGAGCGTCCGCATCGGCCTGTATCAGTCTCAGCAGCCACCAGGCTTGGCTGATGAGCGGTGGTCAGGTGACCTATGGGCCCACCGCGATCACCTCCGGTAAGCCAGGTCAGCGGACCCCTCCCGGCGTGTTCCACGTGTTGTGGAAGGACAAGAATCACCGTAGTTCGGAATTCCACAATGCTCCTATGCCCTACTCAGTGTTCTTCACCAACACCGGTATCGCCTTTCACGAGGGCAGCCTCAGCAGGGCATCAGCCGGATGCATTCACCTAAGCCACAGCGCTGCGACCACTTTCTTCAACAAGCTGTCGGTCGGCCAAGTCGTGCAGGTCGTGAGCTGAGGTCACGACCGCGAGGAGGCCGGCGAAAGCAGTTCCCGCAGCGCAGGCAGCAGGGCAAGCAGCGCCTGGCCACGGTGTGATAAGGCATCCTTCTCGGCCGGCTCCAGTTCGGCGGAGGTACGCCGATCACCATCCGGCACGAAGATCGGGTCGTAGCCGAAGCCGTTGCGGCCGCGAGCTGCCCGGGTCAGGGTGCCGCGCCAGTGTCCGCGGACTACAGTCTCGACCCCTGGCGTATCGACCCCGGGCAGTACGGCCAGCGCCGCGGCGCAGACGAACGCTGCACCACGACGATCCTCCGGCACGTCCGCCAGCTGATCGAGCACCAGTTGCAGGTTTGCGGCGTCATCGCCGTGGCGGCCGGCCCACCTGGCCGAGAGCACCCCGGGCATTCCATTGAGCGCGTCGACCTCCAGGCCGGAGTCGTCAGCGACCGTGGCCAGCCCAGTCGCTGCCGCGGCATCGCGGGCCTTTGCCAGCGCGTTGCCTTCGAAGGTCGCAGCCGTCTCTGGGATCTCCGGGAACGGCGGCACGTCATCGAGCCCCAATACCTGCACGCCGCTGATATCCGAAGAGGCCAGAATTCGCCGCAACTCGACCAACTTCTGCGCGTTACGGGTGGCAAGCAGCACTCGGACTGGGCTCACGACCGGGGCAACTCACCCGGGTAGGGTTGGGCCAGCGCGGTCGCTTGGAGCACGGTCAGCTCTTGGCAACCCTTAAGCGCCACATCCAACATCTGGTCCAGGGTGGACCGAGCGAAGGTGGCGCTCTCCCCGGTGCCCTGCAACTCCACCAACGTGCCGGTATCGGTGGCAACGACGTTCATGTCGACCTCGGCGCGGCAGTCCTCCTCATAGGGCAGGTCCAACCGGACCCCGCCGTCGACCACACCGACACTCACCGCGGCGATCGAGCAGGTCAGCGGTTGCGGGCGGCGCAGCCGGCCGGCCGCCCGCAACCAGGTCACCGCGTCGGCCAGCGCCACGTAGCTACCGGTGATCGCCGCGGTGCGAGTACCGCCGTCGGCCTGGATGACGTCGCAGTCCAGGGAGATGGTGTTCTCCCCGAGCGCCGCGAGGTCAATACAGGCGCGCAAGGCGCGGCCGATCATCCGGCTGATCTCATGCGTCCGGCCCCCGAGACGACCCTTGACCGACTCGCGATCACTGCGAGTGTGCGTCGAAGACGGCAGCATCGCGTACTCCGCGGTGAGCCAGCCCTGCCCGGAGCCCTTGCGCCAGCGCGGTACGCCCTCGACCACGCTGGCCGCGCAGAGCACTCGGGTGGCTCCGCACTCCATCAGCACCGACCCCGCAGGCCACTGTTGGTAGCCACGAGTGATGCGAACCTCCCGCAGCGCCTCGTCGGTTCTACCGTCCGCTCGTGTCACCGCGCCAGCCTACCCACGCCGTTGCACCGTCAGATCTGACGACGGCTGAGCCGTCAAATACGATCTGTACAGCTGAGCCGTCAAATGTCGTAGTGCGTGCCGGCACGGGCCAACTCGGTCGGCCCGTCGAAGGCTGCCTTGGCCTCGGTGAGCACTTGCGCGGCATCGGTCCACGGTGGCACGTGGGTAATCAGCAGCCGGCCGACTCCCGCCGCCGCGGCGGCTTCCCCGGCATCCTTGCCGGACAGGTGTATCCCGGCAGGGTTGTCCGGCCGGTCCGGCCAGGACGCCTCCGCGAGCAGGAGGTCCGCGCCGGTGGCCAGCTTCACGAGCTGTGGGCACGGGCCGGTGTCTCCGGAGTAGACCAGCGCGCGCCCCGCGTGGCTGATTCGCACGGCGTAGGCCTCACAGGAGTGTTCGACGGGTGCTGCGAGTATGCCGAGCGCACCGATCCTGGCCGTCACGCCGCCATAGGGCCGGAAGGTGTAGAGGTCGGACAGGTTGGTCCGGTTGCGCTCCTCGGCGTTGGGCGCATAGGCAGCGATCAGACGCTCAGCGGCGTCCGGTGGCCCATACACCGGCAGCATCCCGCCCGGCGGTGGGTGCGGATGGTAGCGGCGGTACACGGTCAGCGCCGAGAAGTCCGCGCAGTGATCCGGGTGCAGGTGCGACAGGATGACCCCGTCGAGGGCGAACGGGTCGAGGTAGCGCTGCAGCGCTCCGAACGTTCCGTTGCCCAGATCGAGCACCACGCTGGTATCCCCGGCTTGAACCAGATACCCAGACGCGGGTGACTCTCGACCCGGCACGCTGCCGGAGCAGCCCAGTACAGTCAGCAGCATCGCCCTAGCATCTCAGTCCTTATCAACCCGCGGCGGGCGCTGTCGCCATCACCGACGGACCCAGGAAGCGGCGGGCCAGCCGGGCGAAAGACACTGGATCCCCGGTAGCGGCGAACAGGTGCTCAGGTTCCTGCATCTCGGCGCGCAGCAAGTCAGCCTCGCTGAGGACCCGCAGCACATCTTTGGCGGTCTCCTCCGCGCTGGACACCAAGGTCACCCCGTCGCCCATGACGATCTGCAAGACGCCGGTGAGCATGGGGTAATGCGTGCAGGCCAGCACGAGGGTGTCCACATCGGCTCGCTGCAGTGGCTCGAGATACGACTGCGCCAACCCGAGCATCTGGCGTCCCGAGGTCATCCCGCGCTCAACGAAGTCCACGAATCGCGGGCAGGCCACCCCGGTGACCTCCACCTGCGGAGCGGCGGCGAAGGCGTCGTCGTAGGCCCGGGACCGGATCGTGGCCTGCGTCCCGATCACCCCCACCCGACCGGAGCGGGTGGCGCCGACGGCTCGTCGCACCGCCGGGCGCACCACCTCCACCACCGGAATGCTGTAGCGCTCCCGCGCATCGGCCAAGCACGCCGCCGACGCCGTATTACAGGCAATGACGAGCAGCTTCACGCCACTTTCCACCAGGTCGTCGGCCACCGCCAGGGCGTGCGAGCGGATCTGCGCGATGGGCAGCGGGCCGTAGGGACCGTGCGCGGTATCGCCGACGTAGTGCATCCGCTCGTGCGGTAGCTGATCGGCGATGGCGCGCGCAACAGTGAGCCCCCCGACGCCGGAGTCGAACACGCCGATGGGGGCGTCCAGACCGGTCACGCGCACCGACCCTACCCGAGGCGGTCCCCCGCATTGCTGAATGCGGGTCGTGGGGCTACGCCCAGAGTTGGCCGTCTAGGCGTGCGGCGGCTTCCTCCAGGTCGCCGGAGTAGGCGCCGGTGGAGAGGTACTTCCATCCGGCGTCGCAGACTACGATGACGATGTCGGCCGGCTCGCCGGTGCCGGCAGCCTTCTCCGCGACGGCGAGCGCGGCGTGCAGGATCCCGCCGGTGGAGATACCCGCGAAGATGCCCTCCAGTTCCAGCAGCTCACGGGTGCGGCGCAAGGCGTCGAGCGAGCCGACGGAGAACCGGCCGGTGAGTACCTCCGGATCGTAGAGCTCGGGCACGAACCCCTCGTCGAGGTTGCGCAGGCCGTAGACCAGCTCCCCGTATCGGGGTTCCGCCGCGATGATCTGCACGTCGGGCTTGTGCTCCCGCAGGTAGCGGCCGACCCCCACCAGCGTGCCAGTGGTGCCGAGCCCCGCGACGAAATGAGTCACCGTGGGCAGGTCGCGCAGGATCTCCGGGCCGGTGGTGCGGTAATGCGACGCAGGGTTCGCCGGGTTGCCGTACTGGTAGAGCATCACCCAGTCAGGGTGCGCTGCGGCCACCTCTTTAGCCCGCGCCACCGCCTGGTTGGAGCCGCCCGCCGCCGGTGAGAAGATGATCTCGGCACCGTAAGCCTCGAGGAGCTGCCGCCGCTCGATCGAGGTGTTCTCTGGCATCACGCACACCAGCCGGTAGCCCTTGAGCTTCGCCGCCATCGCGAGTGAGATGCCGGTATTGCCCGACGTCGGTTCAAGGATGGTGCAGCCCTTGGTGAGCCGGCCGGAGCGCTCAGCGTCCTCGACCATCGCCAACGCCGGGCGGTCCTTCACCGAGCCGGTGGGGTTGCGGTCCTCGAGCTTCGCCCACAGTCGCACATTGGACGACGGGGAGAGGTGCGGCAGCCCCACTAGTGGCGTGTCTCCCACCGCATCGAGCAGCGAGTCATAGCGGGCCATGACGCTCCCTCCGGTCGCGCTCGTGCTGGCACAGTGTCGTTGCAAGACGATGGGTTCTATAACACTGTTTCCCTCTCACGAGCCGGCGCAACCGCCAGCTACAGCTGGCAGGATCGTCACGTTGTCACCATCGTGCACCGCGGCTTCCAGACCCCCGGCGAACCGGACGTCCTCGTCGTTGACGTAGACGTTGATGAAACGGTGCAGGGATCCGTCTTTCACCAGCCGGCCCTTGATCCCCGAGTGGCGGCTATCCAGGTCCTCGATCACCTCAGCAACCGTGGAGCCGGACGCGTCGACTGACTTCTCCCCCCCGGTGTGCGTGCGCAGGATGGTCGGAACGGACACGGTGACGGCCATGGTCGGATTCTCCTCTGGGTGCGGTCTGCTCACCAAGTACCAGTACGCACAACCAACCCCGGGCATTCCTGGGAGGTCGTGCCGATCAGGGCGCGTCGGGGACGTCGTCGGCACCGGTATGGGAGAACATGTACGACTCGACAACCTCAACCGGCTCCTCGGTGACCTCGCCGTCGATGATGCGGTAGGAGCGCAACTCGTGGCTGTCGGGATCGCGGGTGGAGACCAGCACATAATGAGCATCCGGCTGCGAGGCGTAGGAGATATCGGTACGCGACGGGTAGGCTTCGGTGGCGGTATGCGAGTGATAGATCACCACTGGTTCCTCGTCGGCGGCATCCATCCCGCGCCACACCCGCAGCTGCTCGGTCGCGTCGAATCGGTAGAAGGTCGGCGAGCGCTCGGCGTTGACCATCGCGATGAGCCGTTCCGGACGATCCGAACCGACCGGTCCGGCCACCACACCGCAGGCCTCGTCCGGGTGATCCCGCCGAGCGTGTCGGACCATCGCGTCGACGAGGTCGCGCCGGATCATCAGCACGCTCTCATCCTACGTGCCAGCCAGCGCTTGGATGAGGGATTCTTGCACCCAGGTCAGCCAGTGGTACACCACCAGGTGCGGCGCGCGCGGGTCATCGGCGGGAAGCTCGTCGGGCATGTCCTCGGTCACCTCGAGCACAGTGCCCAGGGCCAACCGGACGTCGTTGAGGGCAGACAACCACGCTTGCGCCTGTTCGTCGGTCAGGCGAATGCGGCCACCGCGCGCGGGGCAGGTTTCCAGTACGACAGCGGCCACGCCGTCCTTGACGGCTAGCAGCTCGGGTTCGTGGAGTGCGCGCAGGCCGCCGGACAGGGTGGCGTCCTCACGGTGGAAATCGGGCAGCAGCCGGGCCAGCACCCGGTCGGCGGGCGGCGTGGTCGGGCCGGCGGTGATACCGGTGAGTTCGGCGAGCTCGTCGCGCGGGAGCGCGGCGACCCGCGCCTCGAGCATCTCGCGGACCTGACCGACCATTCCCCGTAAGAGTCCGGCTTCCCGCTCGGACAGGTGCGCCACCAGCAACCCGCCACGACGCCGCCAGCCGTTCACACGTCCCGCTGCATGGTTGCCCAGAGCCCCGCGCCGTGCAGCTTCGCGACATCGATCTCCACTTTGTCCCGAGAACCCTGGGTCACCACCGCCCGGCCCTTGTGGTGGACGTCGAGCATCAACTTGGTGGCTTCGTCGCGGCTGTATCCGAAGAGTTTCTGAAACACGTAGGTGACGTAGGACATCAGGTTCACCGGGTCGTTCCAGACGATCGACAGCCAAGGCCGGTCCTGCGACTCGACCTCGTTCACCGCTGGGTCGACCTGGGTCTGTTCCAGTTCGACGGGTGTGGTCATAACACCAATGTTCCCACCAACGTTGCCCATAAGCTCATGAGATGCTCCGGTATACGCCGAACAGCACCGCGCTGCTCACCGACCAGTACGAATTGACGATGCTGGCCAGCGCGTTGGCCGACGGTTCAGCGTCTCGACGCTGCACGTTCGAGGTCTTCACGCGGGGACTGCGGGGCCGCCGATACGGAATCGTCGCAGGTATCCCCCGGCTTCTCGACGCGGTGGCTCGGTTCCAGTTCGGTGACGAACAACTGGCGTTCCTGCACCGGATGCTCGACGCCCGCACCCTGGACTGGCTGGCCGGCTACCGGTTCTGCGGCGACATCGACGGCTACCCAGAAGGCGAGCTGTACTTCCCCGGCTCCCCCGTGCTGACGGTGACCGGCAGCTTCGCCGAGGCGGTGATGCTGGAGACACTGGTGCTTTCGGTGCTCAACCACGACAGCGCAGTGGCCTCCGCGGCGGCCCGGATGGCCAGCGCCGCAGGGCAGCGCCCGTTAGTGGAGATGGGGAGCCGGCGCACCCACGAGGAGGCTGCGGTGGCCGCCGCCCGCGCGGCCTACCTGGGAGGATTCAGCGCGACGTCCAACCTCGCCGCTGGTCAGCGCTACGGCATACCGACCACCGGCACCGCGGCGCACGCCTTCAGCCTGCTACACGACAGCGAGGCGGACGCGTTCACCGCCCAGGTGCGGTCGCTGGGCACGGACACCACCTTGCTGGTCGACACCTATGACATCAGCGATGGCATCGCTACCGCGATCGAGGTCGCCGGTCCGGGGCTACAAGCGATCCGGATCGACTCCGGGGATCTCGGTGAGCTCGCTCGGCAGGCTCGTGAGCAACTCGACCGGCTGGGCGCGCCGGATGTGCAGATCGTCGTCTCCGGCGATCTCGATGAGTATTCGATCGCGGCATTGCGCGCCGAGCCGGTGGACTCCTACGGGGTGGGCACGTCAGTCGTGACGGGTTCGGGCTTACCGACGGCGGGGATGGTCTACAAGCTGGTCGAGGTGGACGGGCAGCCGGTGGCCAAGCGCAGCACAGCCAAGGTCTCCCGGGGCGGCGCGAAAAGCGCGCTGCGCCGGTACAAGACCAGCGGCACCGCGGTCGAGGAGGTGGTGTTCCTGCAGGGAAAGCAGCCAGAGCTGGAAGCACACGATAGGGTGCTGCCGGTGCCGCTGTTGCGCGAAGGGCAGCCTGTGGGCTCGCCGGCCACCCTGCAGGATGGCCGCGAACGCGTCGCCGCGGCGCTGACCAGTCTGCCGTGGGACGGCCTGCGCCTGTCCTCCGGCGAGCCGGCCCTTCCGACCGTCTTCCTCTGAGGCCTCGTGACAAGCTCTCACTCGACTGCCGTCACCCGATAGGGTTTCCCGGTGATCCACCCTCCGCCCGGAGGGGGATCAGCATCGAGGTCGACGACTTCGGCGCGCTGCCCGACCCAGATCCGGCCACCGCGGACGACCCAGCAATTGAGCGCCATCGTTCCGTCGAACTGGCGGTGGATCCTGCGCAGGACGTCCAGGTCCTGCTCGCCGGTGTCGGGATCGATCGTGGTGATGATGCAGCGACCGCGGACCGACTGCACGCCGATCAGTGTCTCGCCGATCCGCACCGCCTGGCCGGGCCAGGAGCGCTCGGCCAGGCCGGGCACGCCACCCAGCACAATGTTGGGCCGTAGCCGCCGACCGTCCACACCGAGCGCCTTGATGGCACCGTCGGTGGCGACGAGCAACGGGAGCACGTCGAAACGCTCGGGTCCGTCATAACCGGCCATCCGGGCCCCCACACCCGCCGCTTCCCGGACGGCCACCGCGGTCGCCGGATCGTTCCAGGGGCGACCGTTGACCAGCGGCTCACCGTCGGGGCCAAGGGTGCCAGCCAGCCTTAGCAGCCGGGGCCGGGTGCGAGCGGTGAGCACACCACGGGGTCCGTAGACGTGAGCAAGGCGGTCGCCGGTGACACCGTCATCGGTGAGCACGGTCTCGTCGAGCCGCTCGCCGCGCATCGACTTCACCGGGTAGCGCCACAGCTCGGTGACCCACATCAGCCGCTCGCTCCGCTCTTCGGTCCAGTGGGGCGATCTAACGCTTGAATCCGGTTCGTACAATTAGATGATGACACGCGCGTCTTATGGTTGCAATGGTGTCCTACCATAAGAAGGTGAGGGCTGATCAGACCGGCGGGCAGCCCGGGAATGGCTCGCCGCGGCTCGGCGAGCCGCTGGCGATCGAGTTCGCCAACACCCACTACGCGGTGCGCGGCGCCCTTCGCGAGGGCATCGGCACGCCCGCTCACCTCGCCGCCTGGTTGCGCGATCACTCGCCGGTACCCGGGCCCGGCGTGCGCGTCGGTGCGGCGGAGATAAAGACATTCCGGGCGTTGCGGGAGGCCATCCGCAGTCTGTGTCATACCTGCGTGGACGCGTGCCCGGGCGACGACACGCATGTGGAGGTGCTCAACGCCGCCGCCGCCGCGGCTCCACGGTGGCCGCAGCTGACCTGCGCCGGTGGCGCCTACGCGGTGTCGGAGCGCACCCGGGCCGAGGACGCGGACGCCGCCCTCGCGGCGATCGCCCGCGATGCGATCGCGATTTTCGGCGGCCCGTTGCGAACCCAGATCCGGGCCTGCCAGGCGCCAGGTTGCGTGTTGTTCTTCGTCAAGGACCACCCCCGAAGGCAGTGGTGCTCGGCTGGCTGCGGCAATCGGGCCCGAGCTGCGCGCCACTACCAGCGGCACCGCCCCGCGCCCCCCTAGACCGGCGTCTCAGGCCGAGGCCCGACGACGACCGTGCCTGCGCCTGGCAGGGAGACCCTGGCCGGTAGCGTCTGCTGCTGTGCCCGCCCCCGCCACCACAGTGCCTGAGGTCGGGGCGCTACTCAGCGCGGCGGTGCACGCGGTGGGTGGAACCGACCGGCCGGGACAAACTCTGATGGCCGAGGCGGTGGACCGGGCGATCCGCACCGGCGAGCACCTCGCGGTGCAGGCCGGTACCGGGACCGGCAAGTCGCTGGCATACCTGGTACCGGCGATCCGGCACGCCGTCGCTGCCGGCACCACCGTGGTGGTCTCCACCGCGACCATCGCCCTGCAGCGCCAGCTTATCGACCGCGACCTGCCCCGGCTGGCCGCTGCGCTGGAGCCGATGCTAGGCAGCACTCCGACCTTCGCCATCCTCAAGGGACGGCGCAACTACCTGTGCCTGCACCGGCTGGACACCGGGCCGCCTGACGAGGGCGAGGACCTCTTCGATGCCGCGGCGGCGGCGTCGCCGACGTCGATGTTGGGCCGCCAGATCGTCCGGCTGCACGAATGGTCCTCGGCCACGAGCACCGGAGACCGCGACGAGCTGGTGCCCGGCGTGACCGACCGAGCCTGGCGGCAGGTGTCGGTCAGCGCCCGGGAGTGCCTGGGCCTGTCCCGCTGCCCCATTGGCATGGACTGTTTCGCCGAGCAGGCCCGAGCCCGGGCCGGACGGGCCGAGGTGGTGGTCACCAATCATGCGTTGCTCGCAATCGACGCGATGGGTGATCACCAGGTGCTGCCCGACCATGACGTCGTGGTCATCGACGAGGCGCACGATCTGGTCGACCGGGTCACCAGCGCGGCCACCGAGGAACTCACCGGGTCGATGGTCGAGACCGCGGCCCGCCGGTGCGGCCGGCTGATCGATCAGCAGATCGGCGATGAGTTGGCCGCTGCCGGTGACGGGCTGGTGTTGCTGCTCGGCGATGCTGGTGCGCAGCGTTGGGACACCCTCGGCGCCGGGGTGGCTGGCGCGCTCACCGCGGTGCGCGACGCGGCGCACCACTGCATTACCGCGCTCGGGACCGAGCGGCGCGAGGAGCCCGACGCGGCCGCCCGTCGCCGGCTCGCGCTGACCGCACTGGAGCAGGTGCACTCGGCCGCCGCTCGGGTGCTGGTCGCCTTCCCCGACAGTGAGTCCGACCGGCGAGATGTGGTCTGGTTGGCGGAGGAGACCGTGCGCGGGCGGGTGCTGAGGGTGGCGCCGCTGGGCGTCGCCGGCTTGCTGCAGCAACGGCTGTTCGCTAAGCGAACCGTAGTGCTCACCTCAGCCACCCTCACCCTGGGCGGGACCTTCGACGCGCTCGCCTCGCAGTGGGGCCTGCCGCGGCAGCGACCGTCTGCCGGATCGTCCCAGGCGCCCGCGGCCGCCGCTGGAACAGCCACGGAGCGGCCGCCGCCAGCCGACGACGCCACCCCGGCCTGGACGGGCTTTGATGCGGGCTCGCCATTCGAGCACCGCCGCGCCGGGATCCTCTACACCGCCGCGCACCTGCCCGCACCTGGCCGCGACGGGTTGACGCCGGCCCACCTCGACGAGCTCGCCGCGCTGGTTACCGCAGCGGGCGGCCGCACACTCGGTCTGTTCTCCTCGATGCGGGCCGCCAAGCAGGCCGCCGAGGCCCTGCGGGCTCAACTGGATCTACCTATCCTGTGCCAGGGCGACGACGCGACCGGCCTGCTGGTGCAGCAGTTCGCGCAAGATGAACCAACCTGCCTATTCGGCACCCTGTCGCTGTGGCAAGGCGTCGACGTCCCCGGCCGGTCGCTGTCTCTGGTGGTGGTCGACCGCATCCCGTTTCCCCGCCCGGACGATCCGTTGAGCTCGGCGCGGCAACGCGCGGTGGCCGCCCGCGGTGGCAACGGCTTCCTGACGGTGGCGGCGACGCACGCGGCGCTACTGCTCGCGCAGGGCACCGGCCGGCTGTTGCGCTCCACCGAGGACCGCGGCGTGGTAGCCATCCTGGATCCCAGACTGGCCACCGCCCGCTACGCCGCATTCCTGCGCGCCTCCCTCCCGCCGTTCTGGCCCACCACCGATCCCGCCGTAGCCAGAGCCGCCCTCAACCGTGTCGTCAGGACGTGACTCCCGGCGCTGGTTCCGTCATCCGGAGCCGAATCGCGGTCGCCGAGCGCACCGTTGCGATCGGGTGCTTGACGAGTGCCGGACATTCGCAGACCATAAGATGAATAATGCGACATGTGTATTATGAGGAGACCGGCGTCGCGCGGAGATTCCCTGAGGAGGTCGACTTGTCAGCCCTCGTGACCCGCTTGATTCGCGGCATGGGCGCCCCGGTCCACGACTCGCGCGTCGCGCAGGCGCTGTCGTCTGCGCCGGGATTCCGGGCGCTGGACGACGGAGCGCACTCATGAGCATCGCCGTCGTTCGTCCCGGCGAAGGCGACGTGCTGTCTGCCGGCCCCATCGGGGTGCGCATCCTTGAGACGGGTGAACGAACCGGGCATCGGCTCGGCATCGTCGAGGTCACGCTTCCTCCGCACACGCCGGGCCCACCCCAGCACATCCATCGCCAGCACGACGAGACCTTCTACGTGCTCTCCGGCCGGCCGAGTTTCACCAGCGGGAGCGACGAGTTCAGGGCAGGGATCGGTGAGTTGATCACTGCCGGAGCCGGCACGCCGCACACTTTCGCGAACCCCGGCGACGAGAAGGCCTTGATCTACTGCACCATCACGCCCGACCTGTATATCGACTACTTCTTGGAACTCGACCGGCTCCCGAAGGGACCCAACGGACTTGACCCGAAGGCGGTCGCCGAGATCATGGCCCGCTACTCCACCGATGTCGTCCTGCCTGGTGGACCGCGGTAGCGGTGACACACAAGTAGCTGGGATCTCCGCTCACAAGGGCACTCTTCGCAGCATCCCGTCGGCAGCGTCGGCGGCCTCCACCTCGTCGCGGGTCACACCAAGCACGAATAGCACGATGTCCAGGAACGGCTGAGTGATCGCGGTGTCCGCGACTTCGCGCAGCGCGGGCTTGGCGTTGAACGCCACGCCAAGGCCAGCGGTGGTCAGCATGTCGATGTCGTTCGCGCCATCCCCAACCGCGACACACTGGGCGAGCGGAACCCCGAAGTGCTCCGCCGCCTGGCGCAGCGCGTCGGCCTTCCCGGACCGGTCGACCACTGGACCGATCACGTGCCCGGTGAGCTTGCCGTCATGGATCTCTAGCTCGTTGGCGGTGCAGAAGTCCAACCCCAGATCTTCGGCGACCGGTTGCACGATCTGGGTGAAACCACCCGAGACGGCTCCACAGTAGAATCCCAACCGCTTGAGGGTCCGTACCGTCGTGCGCGCCCCGGCGGTGAGTTCCAAGGCGTTGGTCACCTCGGTGAGCACACCGGCTGGCAGGCCCGCCAGGAGGGCAACCCGGCGACGCAGCGACTGCGTGAAGTCCAGCTCGCCGCCCATCGCAGCCTCGGTGACCGCCCGCACCTCGGCGCCGCAGCCGGCATGCTCGGCTAGCAACTCGATCACTTCGCCCTGCACCAAGGTCGAGTCGACGTCGAAGACCACCAGACGCTTGGCCCGGCGGGCGATACCGACTCGTTCGACGGCAAGGTCGACCTCACCGTGGGCGGCGAGCCTGACCAGCGTGGAGCGCAGTGCGGTGTCGGCGGCCTTGGGATCGTCGCCGGCAGGCACCGAGACGAGCAGCTCCAGACCGGTGACCGGGTAGTCCGCGATCCGTCGGATCGCGTCGATGTTGATGTTCAACGCGGCCAGCGCGCGCGTCGTCTCAGTGAAGGCGTGCGCGGTGACCGGCCGACCCAGTACCAGGACGACATGCGTCGAGCTGCGGGCGTTAGCACCCACCGCGCCGGCGCCGACCTCCACCTCCAGCTGCATCCCGATGCTAGCCATGGCCTGCTCGGCGGCCTCTTGAAGATCTTCCGGATCAGCAGTAGTCGCGACCAGCACGCCGAGAATAATCCGACCCCGGATCACCACCTGCTCGACGTCGAGGATCTCCACCCCGTGCTGGGTAAGCGCCGAGAAGATCACCGATACGACTCCCGGCTTGTCCCGTCCGGTGACGGTCACCAGCAGGGTTGTCCGTGAGCCGCCGATCACTTGTCCCGGGGATCGCTAAAGCCGGTGTCGCCTTGCTCTACGGCGAATGCTGCTTGCTCGCTCGGTGCCGGCGAGTCCCCGCCGCCACCGATGTGTGCTTCTTCCCGGATTCGTTCCATCATGTGTGGGTAGTGCAGCTCGAAGGCGGGTCGCTCAGAACGAATCCTCGGCAGCTCGGTGAAGTTGTGCCTCGGCGGTGGACAGGAGGTCGCCCACTCCAGGGAGTTGCCATAACCCCACGGGTCATCGACCGTGACGACCTCGCCGTAGCGGTAGCTACGGAAAACGTTCCACAGGAACGGCAGCGTGGAAGCGCCGAGCACGAAGGCCCCGATCGACGACACCATGTTCAAGGTGGTGAAACCGTCGGTGGGTAGGTAGTCGGCGTAGCGGCGCGGCATCCCCTCGGCGCCGAGCCAGTGCTGCACCAGGAACGTCAGGTGGAACCCGATGAACGTCGCCCAGAAGTGCAACTTGCCCAGCGGCTCGTCGAGCATCCGGCCGGTGATCTTCGGGAACCAGAAGTAGATCCCGGCGAAGGTGGCGAAGACGATCGTGCCGAACAGCACATAGTGGAAGTGCGCGACCACGAAGTAGGTGTCGCTGACATGGAAGTCGATCGCCGGAGCGGCCAGCAGCACCCCGGTCAGGCCGCCGAGGAGGAACGTCACCAAGAAGCCGATCGACCACAACATCGGGGTTTCGAACGTGAGCTGCCCCCGCCACATAGTGCCGATCCAGTTGAAGAACTTGATACCGGTGGGAACGGCGATGAGGAAGGTGGTGAACGCGAAGAACGGGAGCAGTACGGCGCCGGTGGCGTACATGTGGTGGGCCCACACCACCACGGACAGCGCCCCGATCGTCAGGGTGGCGAAGATCAGGGTCTTGTACCCGAACAGTGGTTTGCGACTGAACACCGGGAAGATCTCCGACACGATGCCGAAGAAGGGCAGCGCGACGATGTAAACCTCGGGGTGGCCGAAGAACCAGAACAGGTGCTGCCAGAGGATTGCGCCGCCGTTGGCTGCGTCGAATACGTGTGCCCCGAGGCGGCGGTCAGCCTCCAAGCCCAGCAAGGCTGCAGTCAGGATCGGGAACGCCAGCAAGACGAGAAGTGACGTGACGAAGATGTTCCAGGTGAAGATCGGCATCCGGAACATCGTCATCCCCGGTGCGCGCAAACAGACCACCGTGGTGATCATGTTGACCGCACCCAGAATGGTGCCCAATCCAGCGAGCACCAACCCCATGATCCACAAGTCCCCGCCCGCGCCGGGTGAATGGATAGCGTCGGACAAGGGCGTGTAGGCGAACCAACCGAAGTCCGCCGCACCACCCGGAGTCATGAACCCGGACAACACGATGATGCCACCGAACGCGAACGCCCAGAAAGAGAATGCGTTGAGCCGAGGAAAAGCCACATCCGGCGCACCGATCTGCAGCGGCATGATCAGGTTCGCGAACGCGAACAGGATCGGCGTGGCATACAGCAGCAACATGATCGTGCCGTGCATGGTGAACAGCTGGTTGTACTGCTCGTTGGACAGGAACTGCATCCCCGGTCGGGCCAGCTCAGCGCGGATGAGCATCGCCATGCTACCGCCGACGAAGAAGAACGCCATCGAGGTGACCAGGTACAGCATGCCGATCACCTTGTGATCGGTGGTCTGGAGCAACCCGAGCAGAGCCGAACCCTTAACCGTGGGGCGCACCGGACGCGGACGGGTAACGATCGGCTGGGGTGCTACGGCCGTCACAGGTTCCCTCCCGGTTGTCCACGACTCACCGTGCACGGTACCGACCCAGGCAACTGCAGTCACCGTGGTCCAAGCGTGATGTTAGCGACCGCGGCGGACGACGCTGCTACTGCCTCCTGCCGCGGGACGACTCAGGCGGTCCAGCGGAGCCGCAGTCGGAGTTTACGATCACGCACAGTTGGGTACTAGACACAACTATGCTTCGCGTCTCCCCTTCGCCGATCAGTCATCCGCTTCGGACCGTTGCCGTGGCGCTGCTAGGCGCCGCGGCCATGGGATTCGCGACGACGGCGGGAGCCGCGGCCGCGACAAGCGGTGCGCCGTGTTCAGCCTCAGCCCGGGCCTGCGTGGACCTGTCGACCCAACAGGCATGGCTGATGCGTAATGGCAGTGTCAGTTACGGCCCGGTGCCGGTAGCGACCGGCAAGCCCAGCGCACCGACCGACCCCGGCACGTTCCACGTGTACTGGAAGGATCTGCACCACCGGAGCAGTGTGTTCCACAATGCTCCGATGCCGTACTCAGTGTTTTTCAACGGCGGGGACGCCTTCCACGAGGACAGCGTCACAGTCCCCTCCAACGGCTGTGTACACCTCACTCAGGGTGCCG
>JAODNG010000516.1 GCA_025465385.1 Pseudonocardiales bacterium | reverse complement strand
CATCGGACGAGGAAAGGACGGCTCAGATGAGCACGCCAGCGCTGGCGCCGCGGCTGGCTGAGCTGGCGGAGGAGTTCATCGAAGTCAGCCCCACCGACCGACTTCAGCTACTGGTGGAGCTAGCGGGAGAGCTGCCCGAGCCGCCACCGCCGCTGACCCACGACGCGATGCAGCGGGTACCCGAGTGTCAGTCTCCGCTATATCTGTCCGTCGAGGTGACCGAGGACAGCCGGGTGCACCTGCACTTCGACGCACCACAGGAAGCGCTCACCACCCGAGGGCTCGCGGCGATCCTGCACACCGGGCTCGACGGCGAACCAGTGGCGATCGTGCTCGACACACCGGACGACTTCTACCTCCAGTTCGGGCTGGCCGACGCGGTGAGCCCGCTGCGGCTGCGCGGCGCGGCCGCGATGCTCGCCCGGATCAAGCGCACGGTGCGCGGACTACCGCGCTAAACGCACAGCCGCCCAATGAACATTTTCCCGGGTCCCAGCGGCGCGATCTAGAATGCGGCGAATGAGCCCAGCCCCCGTGGCACCGGACCCGTCAGCCTTGCGCAAGGTGCTCATCGCTAACCGGGGGGAGATCGCTGTGCGGGTGATCCGGGCCTGCCGCGATGCCGGGCTGACCAGCGTGGCCGTCTACGCCGACGGTGACCGCGACGCTCCGTTCGTGACGCTGGCCGATGAGGCGTTCGCATTGGGCGGGGCCACCCCGGCGGACAGCTACCTCCACCAGGCAAAACTGCTGGACGTCGCGGCCCGGGCCGGCGCGGACTCGGTGCATCCCGGCTACGGGTTTCTCGCCGAGAACGCCGACTTCGCCCAGGCCGTGATCGACGCCGGGCTGACCTGGATCGGACCGTCGCCGCAGGCGATCCGGGACCTGGGTGACAAGATCACCGCCCGGCAGCTGGCCAGCAAGGCGGGAGCGCCGCTGGTGCCGGGTACGAGGGATCCCGTGGCCGGCGCGGACGAAGTGGTGACGTTCGCCACCGAGCACGGCCTGCCGGTAGCGATCAAGGCCGCGTTTGGCGGTGGTGGGCGCGGCCTGAAGGTGGCCCGCACCATCGCCGAGATCCCCGAGCTGTTCGATTCCGCGGTGCGCGAGGCCGTCTCGGCCTTCGGACGCGGCGAGTGCTTCGTGGAGCGCTACCTGGACAAGCCGCGTCATGTCGAAGCGCAGGTGTTGGCCGATCAACACGGCACCGTCGTGATAGTCGGCACCCGGGACTGCACCTTGCAGCGCCGCCACCAGAAGTTGGTCGAGGAGGCGCCGGCGCCGTTTCTGTCCGATGAGCAGCGCCGCACCATCCACGAGGCGGCCCGAGCGATCTGCGCCGAGGCCGGTTACACCGGCGCGGGCACCGTCGAGTTCCTGTTAGGAACAGACGGCGCCATCTCGTTTCTTGAAGTGAACACCCGGCTGCAGGTGGAGCACCCGGTATCGGAGGAGACCACCGGGTGCGACCTGGTCCGCGAGCAGTTCCGGATCGCGGCCGGTGAGAAGCTGACCATGGACGCCGATCCGCCAGCACGCGGCCATGCCATCGAGTTCCGGATCAACGCCGAGGATCCGGCCCGGGGATTCCTACCCGTCTCCGGTGTGATCACCGTCTTCGATCCGCCGTCCGGACCGGGAGTACGGCTCGACGCCGGGGTACGCGCCGGCACCGTCATCGGTGACCAGTTCGACTCGATGCTGGCCAAGCTCATCGTCGTCGGCGCGGATCGCGAGCAGGCTCTGGCGCGGGCCCGGCGGGCGCTGGTTGAGTTCACCGTCGAGGGAGTGCCGACCGTCATCGGATTTCACCAGGCAGTCTTGGAGGACCCGGCCTTCGCCGCCACCGACGGCGAACACTTCACCGTGCACACCCGGTGGATCGAGACCGAGTTTCGCCCGCACCTCCAGCCGCACGCTGCCACGAAAGAGATCCCTATACCGCCGCCGCGGCAGACGGTGGTCGTAGAGGTCGGCGGTCGGCGGCTGGAGGTCTCGCTGCCGGCCGATCTCGCCCTGAGAGGTGGCGGCACCGGCCGGGCCCACCCTCGCAAACGCGGCGGCGGACAGCCCCGGGCGGGATCGGGTGACGTAGTGATCGCACCTATGCAGGGGACAGTGGTCAAGGTCGCGGTGTCCGATGGAGACCTGGTCGACACCGGTGACCTGATCGTGGTACTCGAAGCGATGAAAATGGAAAACGCGGTCGTCGCGCACCAGGCCGGTACCATCACCGCCCTCACCGCCCGGCCCGGCATCCCAGTCACCCAAGGCAGCGCCCTCTGCCAGATCACCCAGCGTCCCCCTCCCCGATATGGAGACATATCGGGGCTATCGACCGACGAATAGGACCGATATGGCCCCATATCGGGGACGGCTGATCAGCTGACGGGTGCGAGCAGTTGCGGGCGGGGATCCGGGGCGGCGCTACGGCGGGCGTCGGCGGTGGAGTCGTTGAGCTGGCGCTGCGAGTCGCGTTCGGCAGCCACCCGGGCAAGGTAGATCTGCACCTCCCGGTGCCGTGCAGCCGCACTCCAGCCCAGCACCTCGCCCATCAGGTCGGCGACATCAGCGGCGCATGCCTCGCCCCGATGCGGGTATTCGATCGAGATCCGGGTGCGCCGGGTGAGCACGTCCTCCAAGTGCAGGGCCGCTTCGTGACTGGCCGCGTACACCACCTCGACCCGGAGGTAGTCGGGCGCCTCGCGTAGCGGCGCGAGCAGGTCTCGGCGGTCGGCGGCCAAGGCCAGCACCTGATGCACCACCGAGCCGTAACGGTCCAGCAGGTGCCGTAGCCGGTAGGGATGCAGTCCGTACCGGGCGGCCAGCGTGTCGGCCTGGTTGACCAGGGCGTGGTAGCCGTCCGCGCCCAACAATGGCACCTTGTCCGTGATCGACGGAGCAACCCGACCGGGTAGATCGGGCACCGCCGCGTTCACCGCGTCGGCCGCCATCACCCGGTAGGTCGTGTACTTGCCACCCGCGATCGCCACCAGGCCGGGCGCCACCCGGGCAACCGCGTGTTCTCGGGACAGCCGCGAGGTCTGCTCGCTCTCGCCGGCCAGCAGCGGCCGCAGGCCGGCGTAGACTCCTTCGATGTCGCTCTCGTTCAGCGGCGTGGCGAGCACCGTATTCACCGTGTCCAGCAGGTAGTCGATGTCCGCGCGAGTAGCCGCGGGATGTGCGAGGTCGAGGTTCCAGCCGGTGTCGGTGGTGCCGACGATCCAGTGGCTGCGCCACGGAATGACGAACAACACCGATGTCGGGGTGCGCAGGATCAGTCCGCTCTCGGACACAATGCGATCCCTCGGGACCACGATGTGTACCCCCTTGGAGGCGCGTATCCGGAACCGACCCCGACCACCGGACAATCGCTGGATCTCATCGGTCCACACCCCGGTGCAGTTGAGCACCGCGTGCGCCTCGACGTCGGTTTCCTGGCCGGTCTCGCAGTCCCGCACGCGGACTCCGCGGATCCGATCCGCCTCCCGCAGAAAGCCGATGACCTGGGTGGAGCTGCGCACCACAGCGCCATACTGGGCGGCGGTCCGGGCCACCGTCATCGTGTGCCGGGCATCGTCGGTGATCGCGTCGTAGTAGTGCACCCCGCCGACGAGGGTGTCTCGCTTGAGTGCCGGGGCCAGCCGTAATGCGCCGGCCCGGGTGAGATGGCGTTGACCCGGCACTGATCGTGTCCCACCCAGCGTCTGGTAGAGCGCCAACCCAGCGGCGACGTAAGGCCGTTCCCAGATCCGGTGGGCCAGTGGATACAGGAAGCTCACCGGCTTAACCAGGTGCGGCGCCAGCAGGGTGAGCATCAGCTCCCGCTCGTGCAGGGCCTCCCGAACCAACCCGAACTCAAGCTGCTCCAGATAACGCAGACCGCCGTGGAACAGCTTCGACGACCGGCTCGACGTGCCCGATGCCAGGTCCCGGGCTTCCACCAGCGCCACCTTCAGACCTCTGGTGGCGGCGTCCAACGCCGCACCGGATCCGACCACTCCGCCACCGATGACGAGGACATCGAACTGCTCGCCGGCCAGCCGCTGCCAGTCGGCCGCTCGCTGTGCCGGACCGAGTTGCCCGGGGGCTGCACCGCCGACGGACTGCTGGATCTCGCGCTGGGCCTGCTGCACCGGTCGGTCCCACCCCCTGCCTGTACCCGGTTCGCCTGCTGCACGCTACCGCGTGGCAGCCTCCTTGAACTCCCTCGTGCCTGGTTATCGTGTGTGGCACGCTACGAACGGTGATTAGTGTGAGGCGCTGCGCACCAGTAATACCAGCGCCACGGCGGCAAGGATCGCGACGAGCGCCGCGAACACCATGCCAGCGGTGACGAGGCCGAGGGCCGTCGCTGCGGCGCCCTCCCCGATCACCGGGATGGAGATGCCGATATAGAGCATCACGAAGTAGCTTGACGTGATCTCACCGCGCTTGTCCGACGGCGCGGCGCTGGTCACTGCTCCGAGCCCAGCCCGGAAACTCAGGCCTTGACCGAGCCCGGCGATGATCCCTCCCACGATGAGCACCGCAAGCGAATGGAGAGGAAGACTCGCCGCCACCAGCACCATCCCCGCGATGAGGCCCACGCATCCCACTATGAGAGCACGTTGCTCGCCGATGAGCGATGACAGCGACTGGCCGATTGTCGAGGCGATGAACACCGAAATCACCACCGCACCGGTGAGTGCGTGATTGGTGTGGTGCAGCACCGTGGCGAGAAACGCCGGGGATACCGCGGTGAACAAGCCGAGCACCGCGAAGCCGGCGAATCCGGCGATCGCTGCCCGAGTGAACACGCCGCGAATCTCCATCGGCACATCGATCTTCTGCGGCCGCAGCCGCAGTGTGCGGGCCCGCCGCACCGGTTCGGCAACGAGCTGAACAGCACCGACGGCGGCCACGACGAGCACCAGATCCACGATGAAACACAGGGTCAACGGCAGCGGCGCGTACTGGGCGAGGATGCCGGCCAGCAGCGGACCCGCGCCAAGGCCACCCATGTTCACCGCGGCCGCGATCAGACTCGCCCGCTTCTTACCGGATTCAGGAGCGAGATCCACGATCGTCGCAGTCGCCGTCCCGGTGAAAATGCCGGCCGACAAGCCAGACACCACCCGGCCGACGAACAGCCAACCCAACCCCCCTGCCAACAGGAACACGAAGGCGGAAAGGCCGGACAGGGCCAGCCCCGCCTGCAGCATCGGTCGCCGGCCCAGCTGATCCGACCAATGCCCGAACACCAGCAGGGCAGCCGTAACCCCGACCGCGTAGGCGGCGAACACCACCGTGGTGACCAGCTCACCGAAGCCGAAGGCCTTTTCGTAAAGCGGATACAGCGGCGTAGGTAGCGTGGTGCCCAGCATGGTGATCGCGAAAGCCGCCCCGATGAGGGTGACGGCGGGCCAGCCGGTCGCGCCACGTCCGGATCGCTGCCGGAGTAATTGGTTCCCCATGATGTGGAGACTTCCCGGATCGCGGCGGTCGCCAACCCGCTAACGTCCAGAGGTGATGCAGCAGTACGTCGCGGCGATCGACCAGGGAACCACGTCCACCCGCTGCATGGTCTTCGACCACGACGGCCGGGTGGTCAGCGCCGATCAGCGGGAGCACCGGCAACACCTGCCGGCCGCCGGCTGGGTCGAACACGATCCGCTGGAGATATGGGCGAATACTCGCGAGGTCGCCGCCGGGGCACTGGCCAAAGCTCACCTGACCGCTGCGGACCTCGCCGCGGTGGGCATCGCCAACCAGCGGGAGACCGCGGTGGTGTGGGATCGGCTCAGCGGTGAACCGGTGTACAACGCGATCGTCTGGCAGGACACCCGCACCGCCCGCTTATGTGCCGACCTCGGCGGGTCCAGCGGCGCGAGCCGGTACCAGCACCGCACCGGGCTGCCATTGTCCACCTACTTCTCCGGCCCGAAGATCCGTTGGATCCTGGACCAGGTCAAGGGCGCTCGGCAGCGGGCGCGCAACGGCGAACTGTGCTTCGGCACCATCGACACCTGGCTGCTCTGGAATCTCAGCGGCGGCCCGACCGGTGGCCTGCACGTCACCGACCCCACCAACGCCTCCCGGACCCTGCTGATGGATCTGGAGACACTGTGCTGGGACGAGGGCATCGCTGAGGAAATGGCCGTCCCGACGTCGATGCTGCCGCAGATCCGCTCGTCGTCAGAGATTTACGGGATGGTGCGCGAGCCAGCAGTGCTGGCCGGGGTTCCCATCGCCGGCATCCTCGGTGACCAGCAGGCGGCCACCTTCGGCCAAGCCTGCCTGTCCGTCGGGGAGGCCAAGAACACCTACGGCACCGGTAACTTCATGCTGCTCAACACCGGTACCGAGCAGGTGCGCAGCCGCAACGGGCTGCTCACCACAGTGTGCTACAAGATCGGATCGCAGGATCCGGTGTATGCGTTAGAGGGTTCCATCGCGGTCACCGGGTCGCTGGTGCAGTGGCTGCGGGACAACCTCGGCATGATCTCCTCGGCGGCGGAGATCGAGCAGCTGGCGGCTACCGTCGCCGACAACGGTGGGGCCTACTTCGTGCCGGCGTTCTCCGGGCTGTTCGCCCCACACTGGCGCTCCGACGCTCGCGGCGTCATCGTCGGGTTGACCCGCTATGTCAACCGGGGTCATCTGGCCAGGGCGGTCCTGGAAGCGACCGCGTTCCAATCCCGCGAGGTGCTCGATGCGATGAACGCCGACTCCGGCGCCACGTTGACCTCGCTGAAAGTGGATGGCGGGATGGTGGGCAACGAGCTGCTCATGCAGTTCCAGGCGGACGTTCTGGGCGTCCCGGTGATCCGACCCGTGATCCGTGAGACCACCGCGTTGGGCGCCGCCTACGCCGCCGGTCTCGCCGTCGGGTTCTGGTCAGGAGCCAGCGAGATCCGGGCCAACTGGACGGCGGACCGGCGGTGGGATCCGACCATGGACCGGTCACGACGCGAGGTGCTCTACCACCAGTGGCGCAAGGCGGTCAGCCGGACACTTGGCTGGGTGGACGACTGACCGTGCGACGCCGGGTCAGCACCAGTGCCACGCCGGACCCCGCCATCGCCACCGCACCGCCCACGGTGAGTGATACCGCCAGCATGCTCACCTCGGCCTGCGGCGCGGCTTGACTGTCCGGGCTGGTTCTGCCGCCCGCCACATCGGCCATGGCCATCGGGGCACCACCCAACAGGGCCGCGCCAGCGATCAGCCCGCAAGCAACGATCCGCATCCGCAACCTCCTCCTGCCGGTCTGATACCTAGTAAGACGCGTGGGTGCGCCGGTGGTTGCCTCATGCTATGCACGCTGAGTACGCACGCCGGTGAACAACGCGTAACCAATGGCGGTGGCGGGAGCGCTGGGGCACATCGCGCGGCAGCTACGCTATCGCGCGTGCCGCTCTACGCCGCCTATGGGTCAAACATGGATCCCGCCCAGATGATGCAGCGCGCGCCGCATTCGCCGACGGCGATGACCGGGTGGCTGATCGGGTGGCGGCTGACTTTCGGTGGCGAGGACCTTAGCTGGGAAGGCGCCCTGGCCACCGTCGTAGAAGACCCCGGGTCCCAGGTGTTCGTCGTCATCTACGACGTCACTCCGGAGGACGAAAAGCTGCTCGACCGCTGGGAAGGCGAAGATTTCGGCCTGCACAAGAAGTTGAAACTGCGGGTGCACACGCTCGACGGCTCGGTGCTCGCCTGGCTCTACGTCTTAGACGCCTACGAAGGTGGCCTCCCATCGGCGCGCTATCTGGGCGTCGTCGCCGACGCCGCTGAAGCGGCCGGCGCGCCCGAGGACTACGTCGCCGAACTCCGCAGCCGGCCCTGCGCGGGCATAGGTCCCTGATCCTCACCCGGTATCCGGGTTACCGGGGTAAAAAAGCTGAAGGGACGGCCGCATTGCGGCCGTCCCTTCAGTACCGACGGCATTACACGCGATTGGTCATCGCGCGGGGGTACTGCACGACTGGAGGGTAGTCGGCTGCCCCAGTACCACCTTCAGCATTTGCCGCCGGCTATAGACGGTGCCCGTTCCCTAGCAAACGCACACCGCACGTGCTATTCGCCGATCACACCGATCAGCATGATTCAGCTGCGGTTGACTCAGGCGTGGCCGCCGTCAGCGCTGCCACCGTTGCCGCCGGTTGCGTCACCCGCGCTGGCGGTGCCAGTGCCCAGGACGCCGAGACCACTCAGGACGTTGATGCCGAGGCCACCCTGCGCGGAGCCACCGTTACCGCCGACACCGCCGTTGCCGCCTTCCTCGCCGCCGCCGCCACCCTCGCAGCCACAACCGGCGCGGAACATCGACATGACGGTACGAGCCGGGAGCAGCTCGACGTGCTGGCCATCGATGTCAACAAAGCTCAATGCGTCAGACATGCATTCCTCCTTGGAATTGCCCATAGCGGGCCGGGACAGAAGTGCCTCTTCGACTTCATCCTGCCGATTTGGCTAATACATACTCTGACGAGCAGAAGGTCGCCTGACAACATCTATTCGCCACCTAATTTCGCATGCAGCCACCTATGCCGTGAAGCCGTTTTTTTCGCTTACCTAGTCATTGGCCGGGAGTTACCGATGTCACCGCAACCGGCACCCATGCAGGCAACGCCGTTCGCCGTTGCTCAGCTGCCAACCGACCGCACCGCCGCTGGTGAGACGCCATGCTGGGGTGGTGAGCGTAGGAGTACGGACGCCGCTTCGGTGCGGCCCGTTGCCCGTGAGGGAGCGAGCCCGGCGCGTCTGGTGTGCTGTAGGACCCGCGACGTTTGCGAAGCAGCTGGCAGCGCACTACCAGGGAACACCGGCGATGACTACCTAGTGTCCGCGGGAAATGCGACTACCGAGCAGGAACTCTGATGACGCTGCGTTCGCTTCGCGCCAAGCACCCTGCACATTGCGCGATCACCTAGTCACTCCAGCGCTTGCCTTCACTCAGTAGGTGCCGTCAGCCGAGGGCGGCCAGTGCGCTGTGCACCATGACCCGCACGCCGAGCGGCAGCGCGCGTTCATCGAGGTCGAAGGTCGACTGGTGCAGATCGCGCTGCGCTCCTTCGCCGGCCCAGACGCCAAGGCGGCCCATTGATCCAGGCACGTGCTCGAGGTACCAGGCGAAGTCCTCTCCACCGGAGGACTGCTCGGTAGCCGCCACCGCATCCCCACCTAGCGCCGCGGAGACACCGTCACGCAGCAGCTCGGTGCTGACCGCCTCGTTGACTACCGGCGGAACGCCGCGGACATGACGCAGGTCGAAACTCACGCCGGTGGGCGCCAACAGGGCCGTGACCAAGTCACGGACCAGTGGCACCAGGTCGGCCCAGATCCTGCGGTCCGCGGTACGCAGGATGCCACGAAGCAGCCCCTCCTGCGGGACGATGTTCGCGGCGTCGCCCGCTTGCACCACCCCCCAGACGAGCAGGGTGCCCGACCGGGGGTCGACCCGCCGGGACAGCAGCGCAGGCAGGCCGATGATCACTGTCCCGAGGGCATGCACCAGATCGGCGGTGAGGTGCGGGCGGGCCGTGTGCCCACCTGGCGACGACAGCCGCAGCTCCACCAGGTCCGATGCCGAGGTGATCGCTCCCACCCGGGTGCCCACCTGACCGACTCCCAACCGCGGATCGCAGTGCAGCGCGAAGATCCGCTCCACACCGGACAGAGCGTCAGCAGCGAGCACGCTCAATGCGCCGCCGGGCATCACTTCCTCAGCCGGCTGAAAGACCATCCGGATCCGGCCGGGGAGGGTCGGAGCCGATGCCAGGGCAAGCGCTGTGCCGAGCAGGATCGCGGTATGCGCGTCGTGCCCGCACGCGTGCATCCTGCCGTCCGAGGTGGAGGCGAACGGCAGTCCGGTGGCTTCCAAGATGGGCAGTGCGTCGATGTCGGCGCGCAGGGCAACACACCGGGTACCGGTGCCGACGTCGCAAATTAGGCCGGTGCCGCCGGGCAGCACGGTGGGCGCCAGACCGGCACTGCCGAGACACTCGGCGATCAGTGCGGTGGTGCCATGTTCCTGGTAGGCGAGTTCCGGATTGGTGTGGATGTGTCTGCGCCAGGCGACGAGGTCGGCGCCATGGCTCGACAGCCACCCGTCCAGCCAGGTCGGCCCTCGACCGGCAGCGATATCCAGCGGCGCACCAGCCGGAGGGAGCAGACCGGACCTCAGCAATGTCACCCAGCACCTCCCGCGGCGGTTGCCGACGCCGTGCGGCGTTGAGACATTGTGCCTATCAGTCGCTCCCGGTGCTTCACCGCGTGGCTTAGAAGCCGTCTGGAGGCACGTAAGTACCCCACACGTCGCGCAGCGCGTGACAGACCTCACCTACCGTGGCGTGGGCGGCGAGCGCCCGCTTCATCGGGTACAGCACGTTGCTGCTGACGTCCTTGGCGGCGCGGCGCAGGTCATCCAGCGCGCGATCGACCTCCGTGGCCGATCGCGAGGAGCGCAGCGCGGCGAGCCGCTCGCGGGCATTGTCCTCGATCGCCGGGTCCACCCGCAGCGGCTGGTAGGGATCCTCGGCGTCGAGCCGGTAGCGGTTGAGCCCGACCACCACCCGGTCACCGGAGTCGATCTCTGTAGCGGTTCGGTATGCGGTCCGCTCTATCTCAGACTTCTGAAAACCCGCCTCGATAGCGTGCACCGCGCCACCCAGTTCGTCGATTTTTTCGATCAACGCCATCGTCGCTGCCTCGACCTCGTCGGTCATTGCCTCGATCGCGTAGGAGCCGGCGAAGGGATCCACCGTGGACGTCAGATCGGTCTCATAGGCCAACACCTGCTGGGTTCGCAGAGCCAGCCGGGCGGCCTTCTCGGTGGGCAATGCGATCGCCTCGTCGTAGGCATTGGTGTGCAACGACTGCGCCCCACCGAAGATCGCGGCGATCGCCTGCGCGGTTACCCGCACCATGTTGACCTCCGGCTGCTGTGCGGTGAGCTGCACGCCGGCGGTCTGGGCATGGAATCGCAGCATCAGCGATCTGGGATGCTGCGCATGGAAGCGCTCCCGCATCAGTCGCGCCCAGATTCGCCGGGTGGCCCGGAACTTGGCCACCTCCTCCAACAGCGTGGTGCGAGCCACGAAGAAGAATGACAATCGCGGCGCGAACTCGTCGACAGCCATCCCGGCGTCCAGCGCGGCCTGCACGTACTGCATCCCGTTGGCCAGGGTGAAGGCGATCTCCTGCGCCGGGTTCGCCCCTGCTTCAGCCATGTGATAACCGGAGATCGAGATGGTGTTCCAGTGCGGGATCTCAGCCTGGCAATAGGCGAAGATGTCCGAGGTAAGCCGCAACGACTGCGCCGGTGGGTAGATATAAGTACCCCGGGCGATGTATTCCTTAAGGACGTCGTTCTGAATCGTCCCGGTCAGTTTCGAACCCGGCACAGCGTGGTCTTCACCCACCAATTGATACAGCAGTAGCAGGACGCTCGCCGGGGCGTTGATCGTCATCGAGGTGGACACCTCATCCAGCGGGATCCCGTCGAACAGCGTCCGCATGTCCTCGATCGAGTCGATGGCGACCCCGACCTTCCCCACCTCACCGTGGGCGATCGGCTCGTCGGAGTCGTAACCCATCTGCGTGGGCAGGTCGAAGGCCACCGACAAACCGGTCTGCCCGGCCTGCAGGAGCTGGTGGTATCGCGCGTTGGACTCGGTGGCGCTGCCGTAGCCGGCGTACTGGCGCATCGTCCACCGGCGCTGGGTGTACATGGCGGGATACACCCCACGGGTGAACGGGAACTCTCCTGGCTCACCCAGCCGCTGCGCCAACCCGTCCGCGACATCGGTCTCGTGATACACCGGCTTGACCGCGAAGCCCGATTCGGCGGTCCTCGGGGATGTTCTGTCCACCATCACATCTGTATGACACACGCGGGCGGCGACCACAACGCAGGGCATCATGGGCCGGTGACCGACATCGCACCGCGCTTGGTGGCTGGGCGCTACCGGCTCGGCGCGGTGCTGGGCCGGGGAACCATGGGCACGGTGTGGTCAGCGCACGACGAGGTACTCGGGCGGCCGGTGGCGGTGAAGGAGGTGCTGCTGCCGCCCGGCATCCCAGACGCCGAAGCGGACGCGCTGCGGGAGCGGTCGTTGCGGGAGGCCAGGGCGATCGCCGCCCTCTCGCACCCCAACGTGGTGACCCTCTACGACGTGGCCCGGGAGGGCGCGGCGCCATTCGTGGTGATGGAGTTGGTGGCGTCAGCCAGCCTGGCGGAGCTGTTGCGCGACGGTGCTCTGCCGCCGCATCGGGTGGTCGCTATCGGCGCCGCGGTGGCGGCGGCTCTGCAGGCCGCGCACGCCGCGGGCATCACACATCGCGACGTCAAGCCCGGCAACGTGCTGATGGCACACGATGGCCGGATCAAGCTCACCGATTTCGGGATCGCCCGTAATCCAGCCGATCAGACGTTGACCGCTACCGGTCTGATGCTGGGCTCGCCCGCATACATCGCTCCGGAGATCGCCTCCGGTGGGCCGATCAATCCCGCGGCAGATCTGTGGGGACTCGGCGCGACGCTGTTCGCCGCCGTCGAGGGCAGGCCCCCTTACGACGCGGGCACCGCGATGGCCACGGTGGCCGCGGTGGTGCACGGCGAGGTACCCACAACGTCGTGTTCTGGACCACTCGCTGAGGTAATCAGCGGCTTGATGGTCAAGGAACCAGCGCGCCGGATCACGTTGTCGCAAGTACGCCAGCTGCTGGGAGCACCGCCCGAGCGGGCTGCGCCCCGATCAGCGACGCGTACCGTCGCTGCCACTGATCCCGTGCGCGTCGCCGGAAACATCCCGGCAGCGCCCGAGGCGCCACGTCGGTCCGCCGCGCAGCTCGCAACTGACCCGGGTCCACTGCCCTTCGCCGTGGCGCCAAGCGCTGGTCCGCACATCCCTACGAGCCACACCACGGCACGTCGAGTCAAGGGCACCGGTGCCGGACGCAGAGCGATCCTGTGGATCCTGGCCGTGGTGGCGTTCTTCGGTGCTGCGATCACCGGCTTCGGTGCCGTCCGGGTGGCCGGGGGGCGGCCCCCGGTCCCCAACCTGGGGAGCCAACCCACCCCGGGCCCCAGCGCCGATGACGTGGTGCTCACACCCCGGACACTGCAGCTCGCTGAGCCGGCCGGCACCCCGCCGGCACGGTTCACCGTCACCGTTGCGCAGGGTTGGCCGGTGTTCCTCGAGCAGCGCGCGCTGGGATCCAACTCCTCCGACACCTTGGCCCGCTTCGTGTCCCCAGACGGTTCGGAGGTCGTCGCCGTTGAGCGGGTCACTGAAGCGCTCGCCGGTGGCGGCATCGACCAATACCTCACCACCTATCTGCGCAGGCTGGCACAGGCGGTGCACGAGCTTGTCGAGACCCAGCGACAGAAACTGTCCGGCGGCGCGCTGGATGCCACGTTCCGAACCCAAGAAGGCGGTGAGCTGCGCCGCACCACCTACCTGCGGCTGGTCCCAGCGAAGGCAGACCTGTGGATGGTTTCGGTGACCGTGCCAACCGAGCGTGAGGGCGCAGGGCGGATGAAGCTGTTCGAGCCGGTGGTAGCGGAGTTCGTTCCCGGCCCGTAGTTCCTCGGCACGCTGACCCTAGGCTGCCGGTCGTGACTGACCCGGCGCAGCTGGCCCGAGACGCCGCCGCGGTGCTCGCCCAACGCACTGGGACGCCCACGCACGACATCGCGGTGGTGCTCGGAACCGGCTGGCGCCCCGCGGCTGACGTGCTGGGCGCTCCCGCCGTCGAGATGCCGGTCAGCACGCTGCCGGGGTTTGCCGTTCCACAGGTCATCGGGCACGCCGGGATCATCCGGTCGGTGCAGCTCAGTAGCGCCTCAGGCGAGCGCCGCATCCTGGTGCTGCTGGGTCGCACGCATGGCTACGAGGGTCATGGCGCGGCGCAGGTCGCCCATGGGGTGCGCACCGCCTGTGCGGCGGGAGCTCGGGTCGTGGTGCTCACCAACGCCGCCGGCGGCATCACCGAGGGACTGGCGGTCGGCCAGCCGGTGCTGATCTCCGATCACCTCAACCTCACCGCGACCTCGCCGCTGGTCGGGCCCCGGTTCGTCGACCTCACCGACACCTACTCACCCCGACTGCGGGCGCTGGCGCGGGAAATCGACCCGAGTCTGGTCGAAGGCGTCTACGCCGGAGTCCCGGGTCCGCACTTCGAGACGCCGGCCGAGATCCGCATGTTGGGCGTGCTGGGTGCGCATCTGGTCGGGATGTCCACCGTCCTGGAGGCCATCGCCGCGCGCGCCGAGGGCGCCGAAGTGCTGGGCATCTCGCTGGTCACCAACCTCGCCGCCGGCCTTACCGGCGCCCCCCTGAACCCGCAAGAGATATTCGCCGCCGCCGCCACCTCCGCGGTGCGAATGGGCACCCTTCTCCGCGACCTGCTCATGCGGCTCTAACGCCGCGTCGGTGTCGTTGCTCACGCAAGTAGGAGTCCAACGTCTCGGCTGCGACGGCAG
This sequence comes from Pseudonocardiales bacterium, assembly GCA_025465385.1. Lineage (GTDB taxonomy): Bacteria > Actinomycetota > Actinomycetes > Mycobacteriales > Pseudonocardiaceae. Next base: position 2,165 of record JAODNG010000516.1, on the reverse strand, counting down.
CAGTGCTCATGCCCTGGCCGTAGATGGGATTGAATGCGCAGACCGCGTCACCCACCACGACGAAGCGTTCCAGCCAACGGGGCATGCGCTCGTAGTTCCACCGCCGTTGACCGTGCCCCGGTAGCCCCGGATGAGGGTGACGGGCTCGGCGGCGGCGAGCGCGTCGGCGATGATCGGGTGACGCAGGCTGCGAGCGAAGGCGGCGAAGCCGGCCTCATCAGTCGGTAGGTGCTGGCCCGCGGCCCCCACACCCTTGCGAGTGTGGACGGTGTCGCTCAGCGCGTCGCGCTCGACGATGGTCACCTGCTCGAAGTGGTTGGCGAGCACCCGCGCCGCCAACAGGCCGGCCATGCTGCCACCGACGACGACGGCGTGCGCCCCGTTGGCGCCCGAGGAGTGATTCCCTACGGCACCCCTGGCGTCGTGTGTCCTGCTCATGAGGTCTCCTCGTAAATACGAACGCTGTTATAAAACACTGTTGCGATAGACTCGTCAGGTGGCCAGACCAAAACTGCACGATGATGCGCTGCGGATCAGGCTGCTCGACGTCGCGGGGACACTGCTCACTGCCGAGGGCCCGGATGCGCTGAGTCTGCGCCGGCTCGCTGCCGCCGCGGGGACTTCGACCAGTGCGGTGTACGCCTTGTTCGGCGGCAAACCGGGGATCCTGCGAGGTTTGTTCATCGAAGCGTTCACCAGGTTTGCGGCTCATCTGGACACGGTGACACCCTCGGACGATCCGCTGGCCGACCTGCTTGCGCTCGGCCGTGCCTATCGCGCCAGCGCGCTGGCCGACCCGCATCTGTACGCGGTGATGTTCGGTTCGCCGGTGCCCGGCTTCGAGCCCGCCCCGGAGGATTACGCGCACGCCGAGGCCACCTTCGCCCCGCTGCTCGATACGGTCCGCAGGGCGGTCGCGGCCAGCCTCCTGCGCGATGCCAACCCTGAGCTGATCGCCACCGCGCTGTGGGGGAACGTGCACGGCCTGGTGTCACTGGAGCTGGGCTGTGCAATGCCGGCTGGGGCCGGGCCACCCGGTGAGTTGTTCGAGGCCGCGATCCGCGCCAACCTCGACGGTTGGCGGGTAAGGTCATGATCATTTGCAAATTACTTGACGCGTCGTTTTGAGGGGACCATCGGTGACCGACTGTGCCGCCTTGTACCGCGAGTCCCGCGAGCGCATCGCCGCGCTGGTCCGTGATGCGAGCGAGGAACAACGAGCCTGCACCGTGCCCGGCTGCCCGGGATGGACCGTCAGCGACACGGTGGCGCATCTGGCGGCCAATGCCGCCGACGAAGTTGCGGGCAGGCTGACCGGAGTTCCGGATGATGAGCAGACCGCCGCCCAGGTCGAGCAACGCCGTAGCCGCACCCTCGAGGAGATACTCGCCGAGTGGTACGGCGCCGCGAAGCTGATCGAGCCCCTTATCGCGGCGCACCCACTGGCGATCGCATGGGTCAATGATGTGCTCACTCATGAAGCCGACATCCGTGGTGCTTTGGGTGCCGGACGTCCCCCGGAGCCGGCGTGGACCGCGGCGCTGGAGTTGGGCCGCCCCGTCCTGCTGAGAAGGCTGGGCCGCTTTGGAGAGCTCAGGATCCTCGCTGGCGAGCACCGATTCATCGTTGGTTCCGGCGAGCCCGTGACGACGGTCGAGGTGGATCACTACGAGTTCTGGCGGTCTGTGCTCGGCCGGCGCAGCCGGGCGCAGATGGCCGCCTGGACGTGGTCCGGTGACCGGGAGCTTTACATACAGGCGATCCCAAGATTCGGTCCCACCGAGGTAGCGCTAACCGAGCCGGCGGTTCCGACTCGGTAGCTAAGCGACTCTGCTGTTCGCTGGGGCGGGAGAATACTGTCATGCCTTCATGAGCAGCTACGATGCCGCGCATGGCTGCGGATATTGTGCCGATTGAGCTCTCGGTGACCGCCGGTGACTTGGTGACGCTGTGGGCGCCGCGCTGGCGTGCTGACGGTGAGGAATGGGAGGCGTTCCTCGGCGACGACCAGTATCTGTTCGCTTTCGCCGACGTCGCAGCGTTGGTCGGTTTCGTGCGCACCGCGGCTGTTCACGATCTGATCGACCATCCGGCCTGGGGGCTGGTCCCGCGGTTGCCCGCGCCGGATCTGCGGCCCACGGACTCCCATCGTTACGACCTGGTCG
>JAODNG010000484.1 GCA_025465385.1 Pseudonocardiales bacterium | reverse complement strand
GCGCGGCTGCATTGACCAAGCCTGCCAATGCGCCGGCTCCGGCGGTGACCACCGCAGGGACCGTGGAGTATGAGTCCGCCGGCGCGGACGCCAGTACCACAACCACGTAGCGCAAATCTGTCCCGACCAGGCCCGTGCTGTCCATCACCGCTTGGGAGCCGCTGGTGCCCCAGCCCTGCTTGATCGCCCAGGTGGTATGTGGCATCCCGTCCGGAATGCCGAAGTACTGGTTGAATCCGTCCGCGGCAATCCTCGGGGCGTCGGCGAGCGCACCGAGCAACAGACTCCGGTCGGCGCCGGGTACCTGTTCGGTGATGTAGCGATACACCGTGACCATGTCCTGTGGCGTGATCAGCGTGTCACCCCACTCGCCGGGATCGTCTGGTGGCTGGGTGCCGGTGAGCCCGAGCTGGTCGACCATTCTGGTGACGATGGCGGGGCCACCGCCGGCAGTCCAGAAGCGGTCTGCGATTTCGTCATCGCTGTCAGCAAGCATCTGGTGTATTTCCTGTTGTGTCGCCCCATCCGGGGATTCCCAGTTATTGCGAGCCAATGCGTCAAGGGCGATCAGCAGCTTGACCACCGACATGGCAGCGAATTGCTGGCCGGCGTTGTGACTGGTGAGCACCGCGCCGGTCGCTAGATCGAAGACCTCGAAGCCGTCCTGGGCATTCGGGCGCACTGCGTGCATCGCCTGCTGAGCCGTTGTCGCCGCGGTGCTGGCTTGGTCAGCTGCTGATGCAACCGTTGCGATCGGTGCGGCCGGAGGAATATCGTCACTGGCAGCGGGCGCTGGGACGGTGGCAGAGCGTGTGGGTGGGGTCGACGTCGAGTGCCTGGCCACCATCGATGCCTGGGCCGCAGGCGTGATCTCCGCAGAGGCCAGTCCCGCACCAGCGGTGCAGAGCAGCGCTGTCACGGCCAGCGCCAGTAGGCACTTCATGCCCGTTGGATCGCGGCGCCGGGCTCAGTTGGTACGCCTCATGGCGATTTCTCGGGAAACCTTCAGCTAAATCTCAGGCTTTTTACTTGCTATTATTGTCGTCGTTATCGAGCGTTCCATTCCAGAAAAGGGATGGTTCTCGTAGCTAAGGGGGTTCTCGGCATCTTGATTAGCGGGAGTACCGGTGCTTGGCACCGGTTGGGAAGTACTCCAGATCACCGGTCGGGTGCAGGGTCACCCGCGGGAGCTGGCGCTCCGGCGGCGCGTAGTGCGCGAACTCGCTGTTGAGCCGGCGGAGCTGACCGACGATCGACTGCGCGATCCCGTCTCGCATCTCCGCGCTGCCGGTCACCCCTGCGGCCAGCTCGACCGCGATGGCCAGATACCGGTCATGGTCGGCGTCCTCCCGGGACTCCATCACGAACTTGCCGGTGACCCAGGCCGCGACCGGTGACTGCTCCAGACCGACTGTGACGTTCTCCGGATAGATGTTCGCGCCGAAGTACGACACCGTGAACTGCGAGCGGCCGAACACATGGACAAAGGGCAGCTCGCGGATACCTCGCCGGCCTGCACCGAGCTCGGCGTCCAAGGCGAAGCCGTGATCGGCGAGAAAAGCGAGCATCGCGTCGAATGAGGTGAGCCCGCCGGTATCGGCGATATGGTATCGGATCAGTGGGATCCCGTTGTCGCCGGTGAACAGCAGGGTGTCTTCGCGAGTTTCAAACAGCCGGCTGCGCGGGTCGTACTGGGCAAGAGTGGGCAGCCGCGCCTCGCCGAACAGCTCCCGCGCGACGTCCGGGTGCGCTGCCAGATAACGGCGGATGCAGATCGACAGCGGCGTCTCGGTGGCCAACACGCCCGCATCGGCGGTGCCGTAGAGCGATGCGGAGCCGAAACACGGCTTGCCACCGCCCAGACGCTCGCCCACCAGCGCGCGCCATTCTTCGCTGAACACCTCACCGGCAAGCACCAGCTTGACGTGGTAGTCCGGCCATGGCACGCCACGGGTCAGGCCGGTGTCGATGACGCCCTTGAGGAACGGTGGGTACCCGAGCAACACCACTTGCTCGAACTGCGGGCCCAGTGCGGTGATCACCCGCAGGATCTCGTCGACATCGCTACCCGGCGTGATCACCGTGATCGGGTAGCCCTTGGCAGACAGGTGCCGGCAGCAGCTAGCGGTGTACATCCCACCGACCCAGGTTCCCAGCGCGAAGCACACCACAGCCAGCGTGGTGCGCTGATCAGCGTCGAAACTGTCGTGGAAGACCTGCTCGAACCGGGTGGCCACCGCGAACTCGTCGGCCACCGACCGCGGCCAGAAGGTGGGTTCGCCGGTCGATCCGGAGGACACCGCAATCATGTCGCAGCTCCCCATCTCGCCGCCCCGGCATAGCTGTGCCAGCGGGTGCCGGCGCAGGTAGTTGTCCTTGGTAAGCAGCGGTAGCGCCGGGAAGTCGTCGACGGTCCGGACCGCCGCGGGGTCGACGTCGTGCTCCACGAGGAACGCCCGGTAGGCCGGTACCGTTTCGACCACCGATGTGAACAGGGCCAGCGCGCGCTGCTCCGCCTCGCCCGGTGCCGGGCGGGAGAGGACATCGTCAAGTCCAGTGGCTAAAAACCGGTCGAGCGCGGCTCGCAGTACCTCGCGTCGCAGCGCCATGATCAGACCTCCAGATTTGACCTTACGTCGTCGTTCCCGGGCCGCCTGCTCCTCATCCGCTGTGCGTCGGGTCGGCTGACCTGGACACTGGTTACATGACGGAGATCACCTCGGAGGCGCAGTTGCGTGAGCTGCTCGGCGAGCCGCTCCCCAGAGTCGCCGCGAAGGACCGCAAGACGCTGCACGAGTACGACAGGCAGTGGCTCGCCAGTTCTCCGTTGTGCCTTGTGGCCACTTCAGGCGCGGACGGCAGCTGCGACGTCTCGCCGAAGGGCGATCCGCCAGGTTTCACGCTCGTGCTCGACGACACGACGATTGCCATCCCGGAACGCCCAGGCAACCGGCGCGCCGACGGCTTCCGGAACATCCTGGCCAACCCGCACGTCGGACTGATCTATCTCGTTCCCGGGCGCGGCGACACCTTACGGATCAACGGCACAGCGCGTCTGGTGTCCGACGCCCCGTTCTTCGATCAGATGCGGGTCAAGGGACATCGGCCGCTGTTGGCGCTCGTCGTCGAGATCAAGCAAGTCTTCTACCACTGCTCGAAGGCGTTCTTGCGCTCGGACCTGTGGCAGCCCGCCACCTGGAACCCCACCGCGGTGCCCTCCCGCGCCCGGCTCGCCCAGCGCCTGGAACAGCCGGACGTGGCGCTGGAAGACCTCGATCGCTACTACGGCCCCGCGTACGCCACCCGCCTCTACGAAACCGGCTGAGGCCCCCGGCTCGGCTCTAACGTGGCGGCGGGGCCGCGAGCGCCCGCACCACCTCGACCGCAGGCGGCGCACCGGTCACCTGGACCGCGCCGGTCCCGGTGATGGTGAGCCGGCACCCGGCGAGCGGCACCCCGTCGAGGACCACCTCACCGAACTGCTCCGGCAGGGCCGGGTCGAGGAACAGCCGGCCAGCGGGCACGTCGGGGTCCAACCGCAGCAGGGCCCGCAGCAGCAGCAGCGGCGCGGCCGCCGACCACGCCTGCGGCGAGCACGCGCTCGGATAGCTGACCGGACTGCGGACGTCATCCCGTGCCAGCCCGGTGAACAGCTCGGAGAGCCGGCCGTCGTCCGCTGCAGCCGCGTCGAGCAGCGCCAGCGCGATGCGCTGAGCGTCCTCGACGAAGCCATAGCGCATGAGGCCGGCCACGGCGATTGCGGTGTCGTGCGGCCAGACCGAGCCGCAGTGGTAGCTCATCGGGTTGTAGGACGCCATCGACGCCGCCAGCGTGCGCACTCCCCACCCGCTGAACATCTCCGGTGAGGTCAGGTGTCGCGCGACCGCAGCGGCGTGCTCCGGGGTGGCGATCCCAGTCCACAGGCAGTGCCCCATGTTCGAGGCGACCGCGTCGACCTGGGTCTTATTGCCGTCGAGGGCCAGCGCGAAGCAGCCGCGCTCCGGGAGCCAGAAATCCCGGTTGAAGCGCTCCCGCAGCGCCGCCGCGCGTTCCTCGCACTCCTCGGCGCGTAGGATGTCCGCGGTTTGGCGGGCCAGCGCCGCGCGGGCCCGGTAGGCGGCATAGACGTAGCCTTGCACCTCGCATAACGCGATCGGCGGCTCGGCGAGCCGGCCGTCGGCGAAGACGATCGCATCCCAGGAGTCCTTCCAGCCCTGGTTCTCCAGGCCCTCAGGGGTCATCCGCTGGTATTCGACGTAGCCGTCGCCGTCGCGGTCGCCGTAGTGTTCGACCCAGTCCAGCGCCCGGTCGGCGTTCGCGACGAGAGGCTCCAGCCGCTCCCATGGCAGGCCCCAGCGCAGGCATTCGCCCAGCAGCAGAACGAACAGCGGTGTGGCGTCCGCAGTGCCGTAGTAGACCGATGAGCCGTCGTAGCGGATCTCGTGCAGGATCCGGCCGGGCTGCTCCTCGGTACGCTCGTCGACGGAGCCACCCTGCAGCCCCGCCAGCTTGTGGAGCACCCCGAGCGCGAGGTCAGGAGCTACCAGCAGGGCCATATACGCCGTGAGAAGCGAGTCGCGTCCGAACAGCGTCATGAACCACGGCGCACCAGCGGCGACCACTGGCAGGCCGTCAGCGGTCGTGTCGAACAGCCTCAGCGACCCGACGTCGGCCAGCGACTGGCGGTACGCCGTCCGAAGCGGCACCAGGTGGGTGCGCAGGGAGGGTGTGGTCTGGCGCCACTCCGCCAGCCGATCCCTCGCCGTACCGTGGCTCGCGTGCAGCCGATTCCCGTCGTCGGGATAGGCCGACACCGACACCGAGCCTGACCAGCGCCCATGCGGCGGAAGAACAACGTGCCACTGTGCTCGGTCAGCGGTGAGCTCACCGCCCTGTGCATCCGGCGACGGGAGGGCCTCGACCCGCACGTGCTGCACGCCGGATGAGCGCGGGCTGGAAAAACGAACCTCGTCCCCGTCGACCTCGGCCTTCGGCTTGATGTCCTCGTCGACCCGGTCCTCCTTCACGGCGAACAGATCAGCGAAGTCGACGGTGAACTCGAGAGTCACGGTGGTGCGCAGTTCTTCGGTCGAGTAGTTGCGCAGCTCAACCGTCTCGCGTAAGCCACCGGAGACTGACCGGCGGCGCAGCACCATGAGCCGGCTGTCCGCCTGCTTGCCGTGCGGATGGGTGCGCAACGCGAACGTCGCGGCGAACGGCGCATCCGACGCAACCGACAACGGCTCCGGCTGGTGACCACCGACCCGCAGCTCGAGCCGCGACAGCAATCTGGTGTCCAGGGCGAAGACCCCTTGTGGCTTCCCGGCTTGGATGTCACCGCTGCGGTCGGACAGGCAGAACGACGTCTCCTCGATGAGCGTGACGGCACCACCAGCTCTGCCCAGGCTCGCACTCACCCCGGCGAAGGTCCACGGCTTGGCCATGCGTATACGTACCCGGAAACGTCAGCGGTAGTCCGGATTTCGATGTCGAAGCGGCGGCCGGTGTCCCATTCGGATCTTTGGTTGCCGTGCGCGGGGATGCCGCCGGCGTCCTTGAGCATCCGTTCTCTACTCATATGTGAGCGAGCAGCGCGGACCGGTGCCCTTGTTGCGCCGAACTCCACACCAGGGCTGTTCACCCGATGTGGAACAGCTCTGCTGCGGAGTTCGGGAACATCAGGGATGGTCAAGCCGGTCGGGAGCTCGGCTGGCGAGCTGGATCGCGTGGGGCTGAGTTGGCGTTGGCGGACCCGACGAGGGGGCGCTGGACGGTCGCGTCGCCGTTGAGCGATGCCGGCGACGCGGGCGCCTGCTTGGGCGGGGCGAAGCCGGCCGGAGTCGCGGGAGTGGGTCCGGGCCGCAGCAGCACCAGCGCCCCCACCGCGGCCAGCGCGCTCAGCGCGGAAGCGATCAGAAACAAGTCATCGATGGCCCCGACGAACACTTGCAATTGGGTCATCCGGTAGGTGGCGTACAGACCTGCCACCGGCGGGGCGGTCGGGCCGAGATTTGGAACCGGCGTATTCGCGGGCATCAATGCGGCGCGCCCGGCCATCTGCTGGGCCTGCTGGGTGGTCAGGATCGCGGTGAGCACGGCCAACCCGAACGCACCCGAGACCCGCTGCACGACGTTGTTGAACGCACTGGCGGCATTGACCTGGTTCATCGGGATGACCGCGATTCCTCCGGTGAAGATCGGCATCATTGCCATGCCCAAACCGGCGCCCTGCAACACCAGCAACCACATGACGTCCGCGCGGGGGGTGTCGAGGGTCAGGGTGTGCAGCAGATACGTACCGATCGCCACGATCGTCAAGCCGATCGCGGCCGGCCAGCGCGGCCCGATGCGGTCATAGATCCGCCCGGCGATCGGCATCAAAAACCCCATCACCAGCGCCTGGGGCAGCAGGGTGAGTCCGGCGTCGAATGCTCCCCATCCCTGGGCTTGCTGCAGGAACAACGGGATGTAGAACAGCACCCCGAACATCACTACCATCAGCACCGCGATCAACAGCAGCGTGTAGGTGAACGCGCGGTGGCGGAAGATGCGGATATCGAGCAATGGGTCGGCCACCTGCAGCTCGACCACCACGAACAACGCCAGGCTCAGCACGCTGTAGGTGATCAGCATCAGGACCCGGTAGGACGTCCATCCCCAGGACTCGCCCTCCGACAGCGCCAGCAACACCGCGAACAAGCCACTGGCGATGGTGACGAAACCGAGCGCATCGAAGCGCCGGCCGGCCACCGTTGGGAACCGGGGCAACACCAGAGCCGCGGCCACCGCGCCGAGAATCCCGACCGGCACGTTGATGTAGAAGATCAGCCGCCAGTCCACGTACTCGACGAGATAGCCGCCCAACGTCGGGCCGACCGCCGGGGCGAACACGATGCCCAGGCCGTACAGGCCCATCGCGGCGCCGAGCTTCTCCCGCGGCACGATCCGGTACAGGATCGACAGCGTGATTACCGGCAGGATCCCACCGGGGATCGCCTGGATGATCCGGAAGATCACCAGGCTGTTCAAATCCCAGGCCAGGCCGCACAGCGCCGAGCCGGCGGCGAATGCCAGCAGCGCGAGGTTGTAAACCCGGCTCAGCCCGAAACGATCCCCCAACCACGCGGTGACGGGCACCACCACGCCCAGCGCCAACGTGTACCCGGTGACCACCCACTGCACATCGTCGGTGGTCGCCCCGAAGTCGTTT
>JAODNG010000478.1 GCA_025465385.1 Pseudonocardiales bacterium | reverse complement strand
TGACCATCAAAACCGGCAAGAACGCCGGCCAACACCCCTCGATCGCCTCGCTCTACCGAGCACTCGCCGACACGGGTCCCTGACCAGCCGCTACGTCGGCCCGCGGCCCCTTTCTGGCGTATTCGGTTCCCACCCCAAGATGAGCGGATCCCGTGGGCCGATCGCGAGACTGGCCAGTTCCATTCGATCACCAAGGCGATAAGAGAGGACGGCTCGACCGAACTAAGGAGTGAACAGGAAAGGGGGCCGATCGTTCGATCGGGCCCCTTTCTAGAGGGAATGAACCTGTCTTGATTCCGATGTGCGCCAAGACGTCACGGCGACCACCTCCATCTTGACCGTTCCTCAACCGGCGTGGCGGAGGACATGCACTGACCCCAGCGCTGAAGTCAGGAAGTCGGCTTAGCGGTCAGTCGCGTCCGTGGGTTGGCGGGTGGTCTGTTCGAGGTGGGTGATGCGTTGGTGGGCGGCGGCGAGTTGGTGTTCGAGGCTGACGATGCGGGTCGCGGCGGCCAGAGGCATGTTTTCATCGAGCAGTTCGCGGACCCTGGTCGCCAGGGTGAGATCGGCCCGGCTGTAGCGGCGTTGGCCACCTGTGCGGAGCGGCCCGGGCTGAGCAGTCCAGCGGCGTCGAGGCTGCGTAGGAAGGCGGGTTGCACACCGAACAGTTCCGCGGCTGTGCCCATGGTGTAGGCCCGGGTAGTCAACATCGTTGAGCTTGTTCGTGGTGCCGCCCTGGGTTGTGTCATCTGATCAACGGTTGTGTCATCTGATCAACGGGGCCCTGGCAGCGACGTCGAGACAACGGCTGCCAGGGCCCCGTAGCGGGGATGGGTCTCTCCTTAGCTGGCGGTAACCCGTTCGTTATCGCCGCTGGGTTCGGGAGATCCCGAGCCTGGTGATCGCGATGCGGGAGAGCAACGCACCGGCGCCACCGTGTCACAGTCCGCGGCTATCACCTCCCTGCGAAGGAACAACCCCTTGTTGCGTGCAGGGTAGACGCTAGAGTGCGCGGCACATGTTGTCTACCCCTTCACCTCGGTGAGTTCGGGGTGTTGGCCGCCGCGACCGGACGATCAGGCGGTACCACGCCGCGGCGCAGGCAGCGCTGGGCGTCCAGCTGGCAGGCGAGTGGGTTCTGCGTTCCGGTTCAGGCAACAAGACAGGTCGCTTCTCTGCTACGGAACGTCACCGTCAGAAACCGCCTATCGGAGACGGTAGGAGCGGGATGAGCAGGGAAATGAGCCACGTCGAAGCCGACTACATCGACGGAAGCGATGCTACTCAACGTGACCATCGGTACGGGGCCGTTGTGCTTCGCAACCGTCCGCACCTCGTTTGATCGCCGCCACTGCAGCGCCCCCATATCAAGAATCTGCTAGTAGCAAGTGAAGCTTTACATCAGTCCATGGTTGCCGTATCATCACCGTACCGCGATAGCGGTGCGTACCTGTCGCGTCGTGTCGACACCTTGGAAGGAGAGAGCTCACGATGCTGATGCGTACTGACCCGTTCCGGGAGCTTGACCGGCTGACCCAGCAGTTGTTCGGCACCAATGGCACCACCTCGCGCCCGGCGGTGATGCCCATGGACGCCTACCGCGACGGCGAGCAGTTCGTCGTGCAGTTCGACCTGCCCGGGGTAGATCCGTCATCTATCGACCTCGACGTCGAACGCAACGTGCTGACCGTCAAGGCCGAGCGCGCCCCCGATTACGGGGACAATGTCGAGCTGCAGGTCGCCGAACGGCCCCGCGGAGTATTCTCCCGGCAGCTGTTTTTGGGCGACACCCTCGACGCCGACCGCATCGAGGCGCACTACGACGCCGGGGTGCTGACCCTGCGCCTGCCCATCGCCGAGAAAGCGAAACCCCGCAAGATCGAAATCACCGGGGGCTCGCAGGCCAGGCAAATCCACGCCTAATTCACCGTTGCGCCTGTCGAGTGAGGACTGGATGGGAGGTCGGTCAGGTGGAGACCGTGCCCTCGATCGAGCTGGCGATGACGAGGGTTGCCGAATTCGCCGAGGTGGTGTGTGGTGATCGAGACCTGCTGCGCGCCGAGTTCGACGCGATCATCGCGGCGAACTGGTCTAGCCACGAGCCGTCCCCACCACCGCCCCCAGACCCCGGGTCCGTTCGGAGATCTGGCCCTGCTGACCTCGAGTGTTCTGCGGTCGGCGGCGGAGTTCTCTGGCCGACTCCCGTGGTCCCGGTGCCGGCGTGGCCCCGGGAACGGTCCCCGCCCACCTCCGCAAACATCAGTCAGTGCGATCGGCCTTCTGACGATCTCCGACCGACGGTGATCGAGCCAGCAAAGCACCGCACGGGCCGACACCCCCTGGTTCCGCCTGGTGCTTACCACCAGCGTAGAGGCACCTGCACGGAACAGGGAGTGCTAGTGACCACCACCGGCGCGGCTGCGGCAAGGAGGACACGGTGAGCCTGACAAATGTGTGGCTGCGCACGCTTGACGACGAGATAATTCGCGCAGACCAGGTCGTGGGCATTCACAGCCATTACACACCCGCGCTGGTCGGCAAACCCGCGTGCTGGCTCCTCGACGTTTTCCTGCTCACTCCCCTCGGCAATGGGCGCCCCGACGGCAGGGGCATCAGCGCGCTGCACCGCACACTCATCCAAACCCCCCACGCCCCCACCGGCGCCCCCGCGACCCTCGCCCGGCTGCTGGCCCAACTCGACGCCATCCACGCCACCGGAGTGATCACCACCACCATCGCCACTGTTGCCCCCGCCACCAGCGACACCATCGCCGAGTCGGACAGCACCGACATGCAGATCGCCACCTCCGCCCCCCTCCGCTTCCGGTTCATCCCCTTCCCCGCCCTCGGACTCGGCCACCACACCGGACCCGAATACCTCTAACCACCGACAGCGAGGAGTCGGCTCCGATCGTTGTGTCGGAGACGTCGTAAACAGCCAGACGCAAGGCCGGGGAATTCAAGGTGACCGGAAGACCGGATGATCACCTATGTACGCGCCTTGGGAGTGCCTTCAATTACAGATGCGGGCAGCTCCTGATCGGGTCGCGAGGGAAGCGTGCGGGCGCGCTGGGTGCCGTCCGAGGCAGCCTGGTGCTGCTGACCTGATGCGTCGCTCACTCAGGACGGAGGACCACCCCTGGATCTCTCCCGACCGGGATCCCCCAGTTCCCTGAATATCCTGACCGAGACGAGAGTCCACGACCATGGCCCTTTTGGTAGTCCTTCAGACAGTGGAGCCGGAGTGACGGGCATGGCACCCGACCACGAGTTGGGTATCAGATCGTCGCGGCCATGCAGCACCCACGACCATTGAAAGGCACACCTTGGCTGATCACATAGCACCGCACAATCAGGACGGCGGGTTGTTCCGCACGGCTAGGCAGGCAGATGAGCGCCAGCTAGCGTCAGACGCCGCTGACGCTAGACCACTGACGCGACCATCCCGGGATCTGTTTCCCCACGCTGTGAACCACGGAGCTGGGGAACACCAGCGTCCGGCTACTCAGCGTGACGAGGAGGCGATGCGGTCGCTGCGGTTTCCCTTCGACGAAGACGGCTGTCGATAGCGGACAAGTCAACTCATCTGCACCCTTGGTCGTCGGTAGCGTGGGCCGGACCGACGCACAGAGACAACTCGTCTGCGACCACTTGAGTTCGGCCACCCAGGAGTCCGAGTGAGCCGGATCAGGGCGGCTAGGCCTCGCGGTCGTCTCTGGCTGGCGGAGGTCGCCGCGTCGTAGTTGTCCGGCGACGCCGGTCGGTCGAGACCCGGGTGGGTCCGAGAAACTGTTCCGGCGTCACTCTCCAAGTCTGAGTGATCCGACGGGTGCACAGTCCTCGCAGAGCAGCACCATGTCAGTCACCTTGTGCAAGGCCATGTACTTCTCGGCCGTCATGAAGGTGCTGTCCTCGCGAGGTAGCTGCACCTCTCGTTCGCATCCGCACTTCTCACACGCCAGCGGCATCCATTGGAGAGGTTCAGAGGTTGTCGTCATGCCCGCATCTTTCCAGCCCGCCGCGGCCTACCCGTTTGGCGTACCGGTCAGATTACCTGGGCCGTCTGCGGTGACTTGATCCCCTGGCGTCTCCATCTGGCGGCGGCTTCGGCGAGAATCCGGCCGCGATCCACTGCGCGGCCAGCAGGGTGCGCGGCGGTGTTCAGCGCACCGGCGCGCGAAGACGCCAGTGATCTCCGGCCTGCGGCCGGGGCGAACGAGCAGTAAGGGGACGGCGTAGATGGCGAAGGCTGTGGGTATCGACTTGGAAACGACGAACTCTGTGGTCGCCGTCTATGCGGGCGGTCACCCTGCGGTGATCGCGAACACGGAGGGGGCGCGGACCCCGCCGGTCACCGATGCGCTCACCGGACCCGCGGGAGATAATGAACCGACAGCGTGACCTAGAGCCGAATGCCACAAGAGCACACCCCATGTCATCATCCTCCCGGGCGCCCCACTGTGGCGCGCACCAGCGAGCCGCAGACCTCTATGCAGTGCTGGGGGTCTCACCGGACGCGGAGATCGGCGAGCTGGCGAGCGCCTACCGGCGGCGGCTGCGCCAGCTCCACCCCGACACCCGCCGGCAACACCACGCCGACCAACAACCCGGCCAACTCCCCTCGCCCAGCCTCGCTGAGGTGCTCCACGCCTATGCCGTGCTCCGCGACCCCAGCCAGCGCGCCGGCTATGACCATGCCCGAAGCGCCCAGCCACGCACCGACCCTGCCGGCGGCAGCGGGGCGCCGAGCTCGGACGCGATCCCGATCCCCGTCCGCCACCGACGAACAAGCACCACCGAGGCCCTCCAGCCATGGATCCGGGTCGGACCAGTACGCCGCCATCTCCTGCCCCCAAGCTGAGCTCACTGGGCGTTCCCTGACCAGCTCCCGTCGCTAGTACCAGCGATGTTCCGCGCTCTAGCGGGCCCGGCCGGCGCACATCGGCGGGCATCTGGCTGCGCTTGACGCTCATCGAGTGGTTCCATGACGTCACCATCGCAGGGAGAACTGCCATTCGGCTGGCTTGTTCGCATGGGGTCCAATTATTACAACACCACGCCCAAGGGCAATATGCGACCGTTGCGGAATGGCTCGCTCAGCGCCGGATGGGTGCACAGGGAAG
>JAODNG010000473.1 GCA_025465385.1 Pseudonocardiales bacterium | reverse complement strand
CCACCGTTGCCACCGTTGCCACCATCGCCGCCGGCGAGGGCAAACAGGGACATGACAGTACGTGCGGGGAGCAGCTCCACGTGCTGGCCGTCGATCTCAACAAAGCTCAATGCGTCAGACATTCAAGATCCTCCTCATCAGTGACCCACATGGGCCTGGGAACAGAACCGCGTCGACGCAGTGCCGATTCGGCTCAATCTCCACGATGCCATGAGATGATTGCATGACAACCTGCATTCGTCCCTAACTGTTTGCACGCCATTACCTAACCGTAAAGCCGATTTTCGGCTACTTAGTCAGGGTCGAACGGCTACGTAGATTCCAGAAATCGAGTCTTTACGCTAAACGTTCAACAAGGCTGCTGAGCTGAACTCGAGCCTGTTGTTCTTGTTGGCACCGTCGCTGACCATGCCCTGAGGCGCTGAGGCGCCTCACACCGCGCAGCGACTACCGATGTGCATCGCAGCCGACCTGGAACGGCGCATGCGCGATTGGGAGCGGGGTCCAGGGATAACTACGTAGACTTCCAGGGCGCGACCACCTAGGTTCGAGGCGATCCGGCTACCTAACTGTAACTATAGATCACTTAAGGTGGTCGGATTTCCACCAACGGTACGTCGCGTGATCACCTAGCTATACGGTCCGTGATTACCTAATCACCGAGCACTTGCCGGTTCAGTACCCTGAACTTCAACCGTTGAATATCCGGTCCATGGCTGTCTTTCCGCCTTGCAGCACCGGCCGGATCTGCTTGCGGTAGATCAGTTCCGTCACGGCTGTGCTGCTGTGGCCGGACCAGGCGGGAGGTCCCGGCCAGCGGTACGCCGCTGTCCGAGGGACGAGAGACGAGAGCGAGAGACGAAGCAGCTGTGTGACGCAGCTTGCTTGGCGTCCACACATCGGGAGCGAACCCAGCCGCGCCGCGGATGGCTCGCCGGAACTCTCGGCGACCGAGCGAAGGGGCGAGCGGTGTGCCCACCTTAGACGCGAACGCGGGACTGTGCTCCTGCCAGCGGAGCCCAGCCGCAAACCCGTCCTGGTCCTGCTGTCGTCGCTGTCGGCAAAGCGATTCCAGAAATCGACAACTACGCGAGCGGGCGGTGTCCCTGACCAGGGACACCGCCCGCGAGTCTCGCCCTCCTACGCCTACACCTACGCGGTAGCGGATCGACCGCTGCTCCCGCTGAGCAGGCCACCCCCGACTATCACCGTCGCCAGAGCAACCGCCAGGTCCAGGAGGTTGTCTCCGTTAAGCCCTGGAGGAATCGACAGCAATGACCAATAACCCAAAAAACCCAGCACCGCGACCAGCAGTAAGGCGCCACCGACCGCGATATTCAACCCCTGATTGCCGGGAGGGGTCAGCGCGAACGCTCCCATTAGCCAAAGCAGCCCCAGGATGATGTACACGAGGTTGTGGAAGCCGTTCGTCTGGAAGAGTCCGAGAATCGAATGGTTTGTCATCTCGGTGAAGTTGGTAAAGCCAGTCAGGATAAACCCGAAAATCCCAAGGACCAGCACCACGATACCGAGGAGCACGGAATACTTCTGGTCGAGCGTCCTAGGCCCCGGCTTGCTCTGGTACTTGATCCCAAACTTCTCTTCCGCACTAAGATTCGCCATGATTGTCCCCTTCCACTTAACGCTGCTGTACCCGACGCCCACCGGCGCCGGCGCTGCACAACGAACCTGAGACGTCCAGCTGGTCCAGACCAGCTGCGGCACCGACCGGCGATAGCTGCGCACGTATCGACGTCGTTGATCCGGGTCGGATGTCTCAGCAAGACACGAGGTCACTTCAGCCCACCAGGCCGTGCCCTCCTCTCTGGGCAGCAGGCTGCCTACCCAGAGCAGTGAGCTGGGGCCCCTCGCGGGACCCGGACGAAAACGTGCAGTTGCCTGCCGATCTCTGAGGCCGATACCGCCAAGCGTTTCGCTGTCCCCTGCGACGGGTGCTCTACGACCGCTCATCCCGGGCCTGCCTCGGTAGTGGGTGCGGCAGCGAAGCGAGGTGGCGCGAGCAGCCCGCTCAAGCCGCTGCGGTCACGACCGTTCTGCAGGGCGTGGACAGCGCGGGCACGACCCTCCACCGTCAGCCGGTAATAGCGCCGCGGGGGCCGACCCCGGGTATGAGCAGGCTCAGGGTCCTCCCATCGGTCGCTGACCCATCCGGCGCCGCGGAGCCGCTGCAGAATCGGGTAGATCGTGCCCGGCTCAAGCCCGCTGGCACGCACGATTTCCAACCCATAGAGCTCGGCGTCGAGGCGATCGAGCAGTGCGCCCAACACCGCCAGCACACCTACCGTCATCCGCAAACCCGCCATAGGTCCTATCCAATATAGGTAGTGTTCGCCTGTCCAGTGACGGAGCGTCAAAGTCATCCGGACGAGTGAGCACAACAAGACGGACACCGAGGCACGTCGACGACGTGCTACTGCCACGACATCAACGTCGGCTGCCGTGCCCGAGCCCGGTTCTCCGTCAGCGCCTGCCAGACAACCACCCTGGCCAGGACCACCCTCGATACAGCTTGGGTGTCGGTCAGATGGCGCTGGTTTCGTGCAGATCGCTGCGTGCTGATGCCGTCGGTCGCGCGCGTCGGCCGTTGCCGGGAATTCAGGCGCCCATGATCGACGGACATGGTCGTTTGCTTACTGGTAGTGACGGGACACCCGGTGGCCATCAGATGTCGATGAGTGATCAACACGATATGACCCCGAGCGTGGCGCGATCGGTCACCGTGCGCATCGGTGTGGGACTTGGCTGGCCGTCGGTCACGGTGTGCGCGCAGAGTTCGCCGCCGGGCCAGTCATGACTCGATTGCGTATGCGATCACCCGAATGGCTGGTGGTCCGCGGAACAGGTGGCGCCGTCGAATGGGAGTCCGAGGGTGACGAAGTAGTTGGCCACCGCGGCGCTGGCGCAGGCGCTGTGGACGTTCAAGGTGGTGTGTCCGTAACCCTCGATGATCAGGAGC
>JAODNG010000438.1 GCA_025465385.1 Pseudonocardiales bacterium | reverse complement strand
GCGGGACTGGGGCGTCGCGGGGTCCGGGCAGGTAGCTGTCGGTGCGAACGAAGGCGCGGTTGTCCACAATGTCGAGGATCCCGGTGACGGACTGTGGCGAACCGCCCTCATGCGACTGATGGGTCCTGCCGTTGTCGGCAGGCTGGCTGGGGACATCGTTGTCATACATAGGGGTTTCTTCCTGGACTCATTGATCATTGGGGGGTGCGGTGACTGGGCCGAGACACGCCGGCGCACGCCGCAGAGGGGATCCCGTTCGCGCTAGGAACGGCTTCACCACGAAGCACGTCTAGCGGGAGGAAAGGGAATCTGAGAGATCTCGTGGGGGCACACCATCTGCCTGCATCCACAAGAGGGAGACGCCACCGAGGCTACCCCACTCGATGATCGGCGCGCAACCCCGTTCCCCGTCAGCCTGGTTAACGTGCCTAAGTGCGTGATATGACTGGGCAACGGACGTGGGCAGGGTGGCTACCCTGCGGTGTGACCCCGAATCGGCTGAACACATCCGCTTCCCCGATGAAGCGGTCCTGGGGCTAGACCGGTATGACGCGCGTCGCCGGTGAGGACCTCCTCGCCGACCCTGCTGGCTAGACCCATAGCCCGGATCGTCCGGCGCAATCGTCCGCTCATGCCGCCGAGCGCGCGCTCGCCAGGTCGTCTGCCCACGCAGATGAGGAAGCATTCGCCCAGCGCTGCGACCCCACCAAACAGGGTCTGGTTGCGAGCCTGCGGGGCGGATCGAGTGCGTCTACCGGCCGCACGGGGAGCGGGTTCGGGGCTGGTGATTGCCGACCGTATGGCGTGCGGGTGCCGCGAGAGCGCGTTGTCAGTCGGACAAGTCGGTGATGACCGCGAAGTGGTCGGATGGCCACACGCCGTTTACCGGTGTATTGCCGCCTAGCCGGACGGTCTCGATCCGGCCCCGGTCGTGCTGCGGCAACCCCACCAATACGTAGTCGATGCGGGAGTCGGGAATGATGCTGTGCTGCTGATATCCGTTGCGTCGGTCCCAGGTGAAGCCGGGATCCTCCGGTGGCGCATAGCGCCAAGCGTCCAGCAGCACCAGGTCGGGGACCGCGGGGGCGGTGAGCAGGCCGCCGAGCAGGCGCAGCTCGTCGGAGGTCGGTTCGGCGTTGAGATCCCCTGTCACGACCGGCGGATACGCGCAGTCACCGGCCTGCTCGGCGACGAACCCGGCCAGGGCACGGACCTGCTCGAGCCGGATCACCGAACCACCGGGCCGGTAGGTCAGGTGCGTGGTGACGAACGGCAGCACACCGGTGGGGGCCGCAACCCGGGCGCACACCGCAACCCGGCGCTCGGCCAGGCCCCGGGTGGGCAGCTCCAATTCCTCGACGGCCACGATCGGCCACCTGGTCAGTACCGCGTTGCCGATCGCTACCCCGTCCTCGGGACGCGGCGGGTGCGCACGCACCCAGCACCACCGCAGGTCCAGCCGCTCGGCCAGATCGGCGGCGAGGTTGCCGTCCGGGGCGTCCCACACCTCCTGCAGACCGCACACGTCAGGGGCAGACTCCGCGATGACCGCGGCGATTGCGTCGCGGCGGCGACGCCAGTCGCCACCGCGACCCCACAGGTTCCACGTCAGCACCCGCATCCCTCTGTCGCCTTCCCTGCCCTCAACACCGTCACGGTACGCACCGCACAGCAAGACAACCGATCAGCCGGAGGACGGCAGTCGACGACACCCCAGCCCTGGACACGCCGAATAGGTAGCCGCAGTCTCTACTGAACACATCTATTCGCCCACGACCCGGAGCCGCACCTGCTCCGCCGCGCTCGTCTGCAACAGCGGGCGAATCGCTGTGGAGCGATGGCCCGCTGGCACTGCAGCCGCCGTTGACCACGTGCTCAACCGCCAGACCTGACCACGACCGGGCCCTGGACAGCGCAGCAGGGTCATCTCCTCGCACAAGCCATGATCTCCTGGGAGTCCGGTACGGAAGGCCAGCCTGCCGAGCAATGGGGTTTGATTCGCTAGGCGCGCAACGCGCTCTCATGCCGCGATTAGCGCGGTGCCACATCGATAGAGGCTCAAGCCGTCGCGGCGATTGGCCACATCTGCCGCGATATCGTGATCCGATGCTTGACCTGAGCAGCCTGGACCTGGAGGAGATCGCTGCCGCTCTTGCCGACCAGACCGACTACGAGCATCGCTGGCTGATCAATCCGCAGACCGGACAGGTCGTGCTCTGGACTTCCGACACCGGTATCGACGGCCAGACACCTGTCGACGTCGATGACCTGGACCTGATCGGCATCGACCCCCTCCCGTCCTACGTCTGGTACCAGGACATGGCCGACTTCGCCGAGCGGGCCAGCGATGACAAAGCCCGACGCAGGCTGGCGCGAGCCATTGAGGGCAAAGGCGCCTTTCGTCGTTTCAAAGACGTGCTACACCAAGAACATCCGCACCTGCTGCCCGCCTGGCACGCCTTCCACGAGACCCGCGCCCAACGCCGCGCGGTCGACTGGCTCGTCGACAACTCGCTCATCGACGACGACGCAGCCACCCGGTTTCTCAACGACCACCCCGATCCTGACGTGCCATAACTCCCAACGCTCTCTTCGGCCGACGATCTTGACTGCGACAAGCGCGCACATCTGCCGCGTGGAGAGCGTCGGGCTGGACGCGCGCTCATGCCGATGAGCGCGCCTTCGATTCCGTGGATTGGGTATGGAGCGGTGTGCATGATCATCCATGCGGGACACCGCGCAGAGGGTTGCCGAAGTACTCGCCGAAATCGGGCGAATATTGCTTCTCAGGCTGGCGGGCGGGCAGAGCGTCACCTGGTGCGTAGCCGATCATGTGATGGATAGCCCTCCCTCACTGAGAATCAATCCGTACCAGCTATGTGAGACTCCGGTGGTCCTGGCCGTGAGCGCCACCGCGTCGCGGCATGGGGTATCCGGTAGGGGTTCGTCTGTGCTTACGCCTTCGGGAGGCCGCTGAGCCACAGCTATAAGGGCGCCGCCACATCACCGGTTTCGCCGGACTGTTCCACGCTGTGCTCACCTCACCCGAGCTTCGCTGGGCCACGCGAGCACTCCGAGAAAGTTCAGCGCGTCGGTATCTCCCTCAGCGGCTATTTCGCCTAGCTCGACGCGGGCCCGTTCTAACACGGTGGGTTCGTCGTCGAGGGCAGCCGCATAGGCGTGTGCCCCGACCACTCCCGCCTGTGCCGCCTTCCCTAGGAGGATCCGGGCTCGGCCAGTTGTCTCCCTCGACCGCAAGTAAGGGCGAGAGGTTGACCATCGCCATGGGTGCTTGCTCGGGGTGGCCGGAGTCGATGGCCCGCTGGTAGGCCGCTGTCGCCCCGGCCACATCCGGTGGGTCCGGCTTGGCCAACAACACCCCGACGCTGTGGGCTGCCGTAGGTGCCAGGTCGGGGCCCCTGCCTGACTGCCACAGGCGCTGTGGCTACACACACAGGGTCAGCACCTGGATATCGCAGCGGGGGTCCAGGCCGAACTTAGCGGCGAACGGGCTCGCGGCTGTTGGCTGCGTGCGCCACCGCGCTTACCCCTCGTCGCACAAGGGCGATTAAGGCTACGGTCGTCGGGTGCGGTTGATCGGCCGGCA
>JAODNG010000436.1 GCA_025465385.1 Pseudonocardiales bacterium | reverse complement strand
CACGCTGGCGGAGAAGCCTGCGTGTGTGACCTGAGCGGGGCATTTGAGCTGTCGGGACCGACGATCAGCCATCACCTCAAGGTGCTGCGGGAAGCCGGGTTGATCGAGGGTGAGCGGCGCGGCACCTGGATCTACTACCGAGTCCGCCCGCAACTGCTGCGCCAGCTCTCCGACGTGCTAGTCACAGACCCGGCGGAGGTGCCAGCGTGACAGCCACGGTGAGCAGGTCTGGGGTGGGTGTGGTGGGCCGACTGTCCACGCTGGACCGATTCCTACCGGTGTGGATCGTGGCCGCGATGGCGCTGGGGTTGGCCGCCGGCCGGCTGGTTCCCGGCCTCGGTGCGGCCCTGGACTCGGTGCAGATCGCCGGGATCTCGCTGCCGATCGCGGTCGGGCTGCTGGCGATGATGTACCCGGTGCTGGCCAAGGTCCGCTACGACCGCCTGGACGCCGTGACCCGTGACCGGCGGCTGCTCGTGTCATCACTGCTGCTCAACTGGGTGCTCGGTCCGGCGCTGATGTTTACCCTGGCCTGGGTGTTCCTACCTGACCTGCCCGCCTACCGCACCGGACTGATTATCGTCGGGCTGGCCCGTTGCATCGCCATGGTCATCATCTGGAACGACCTGGCCGGCGGGGACCGAGAAGCCGCCGCCGTGCTGGTCGCGCTCAACTCGATTTTCCAGGTGCTCGCCTTCGCCGGTCTGGGCTGGTTCTACCTGTTTGCCCTACCCGGCTGGCTCGGTCTGGACACCGCCGCGCTGGACGTGTCCACCTGGGCGATCGCCCGCTCGGTACTGGTATTCCTCGGCATCCCGCTCATCGCGGGCTACCTCACCCGCCGCCTGGGCGAACGAGTCAAGGGCCGCGACTGGTACGAGACCCGGTTGCTGCCCCGAGTCGGACCGATAGCGCTCTACGGGCTGCTATTCACCATCGTGATCCTCTTCGTCCTACAAGGCTACGAGATCACCAGCCGGCCGCTAGACGTCGCCCGCATCGCGCTGCCCCTACTGGCCTACTTCGCAATCATGTGGGCCGGGTCCTTCGCCTTGGGCAAGACTGTGGGTCTGAGCTACGAGCGCACCACAACGCTGGCGTTCACCGCTGCCGGCAACAACTTCGAACTGGCCATCGCGGTCGCTATCGCCACCTTCGGCGCCACCAGCGGCCAGGCTCTCGCCGGAGTCGTCGGCCCACTGATCGAAGTCCCCGTGCTCGTCGGATTGGTCTACGCCGCGTTGGCCGCTCGACGGTGGTTTGTCACCCCATCTGCACCTGTTCGCGCCGCGGAGGTCACCGGTACCCGAACCACCCCGTGACCAACCCGTCAGTCGGCGGTGCCGGGACATCGACGGCTGCCGCATCAGCGAAGTCGACCTGCTGCTCGACCACGCTGCTGCCGGCCTGACCCGCCACTTCGACGGCACCTTCGCCGACGAGAGCGTCCGCCGTTGCATCGCCGAGTCCTACGACCTGCTCGCGCTGAACACTCGTATCCACACCATCTACCCGTTCTAGTCACCCGTTTCGCCTGTGAACGCCTACAGGCGCCGCCAAGATCCAAGGAGTCATCGTGCCCACCGCGTCCGAGGTGCTGTTCGTCTGCGTCCACAACGCCGGCCGCTCCCAGATGGCCGCTGCCCTACTGCACTATCATGCGAAGGGCGCGGTCACCGTTCGCTCCGCCGGCTCCGCCCCAGCCGAGGAGATCAACCCGGCTGTCGTCGAGGCGATGATGGAACTGGGCATCGACCTTGGCCAGGAATTCCCCAAACCACTGACCGACGACGCCGTCCAGGCCGCCGACGTAGTCATCACCATGGGCTGTGGGGATGCCTGCCCCGTGTTTCCCAGCAAGCGTTACCTCGACTGGCAACTCGACGATCCTGCCGGCAAGACCCTGGACGAGGTACGCCCTGTCCGCGATGAGATCGATCGCCGCGTCCGCGCCCTGCTCGCCGAACTTGTGCCGGTGACCTGACGCCCGATCAGGTAACCGGATCTACGCCGCCGTCGAGGACAAGATCGTCAGCGACGACGATGGTGGCGCACCTTCCGAACCCGGTGCGAAGGGAGCTGGTCAGCGCACATCTCCGGTGCGGCCCGAGAGGATCCGCCAGAGGTGCGCTCAGACAGCCGGCTTGCGGGCGCGAAGCCGTTCCACGACCCCTGCCGCGAACCGGTCGTGGCCTTCGATCCGGAAGCCTGTCGCGCGGACGTGCTCAATGGGGCGGCGCAGGAAATGCTCACCACCCACCGGAATCGTCACCAGCTCCAGGACGCGCTGGCTGGCCCGCAGCGCCCGAACCGAACTGGCTACGTGGTCGGCAAGCAGCAGCACTCCTCCAGGCCGCAGCACCCGTGTCATCTCGGCCAGGGCCTCTCGGTAGTCGGGGATAGCACACAGCGAGAAGGTGCAGACCACCGTGTCGAAGGTGTTGCTGGGAAAGTCGAGTGTCTGCGCATCGCCCACCCGGAACTCGACGTGACGGCCAAGGTCGTCGGCACGTCGCCGCGCGATCGCCAGCATCTCCTGGCTGAGCTCGATACCGGTCAACCGAACGTCGGGCGGGTAGTGCTCCAGGTTCAGGCCGGTGCCGACCGCGACCTCGAACACTTCACCGGTCACCTGCCGACAGATCCAACTCCGAGTATCACGGAACAACACCCGGTCGAAAAAGCGCATCTCGCGGTCGTAGGTCTTCGAATGCCTATCCCAATACCGGCGCCACCGCACACGCCGCGCGCTCTTGGCCGCCATGCCATCACCTCCGGGGATGCACCGACCGTACTATCCGGCGTAGTCCGAGCAGCCGTCGCTTCTGATGGTGCACTCTGACCGGCATGGCCGACTTTGCCATCGTCACTTTCTGCCTGTCCACCGCCACCACGTGGAACAGGACAAGATCGACTCCTATACCTAGCTTTCATCACCGATGCGTTCCCCCTTTCAGCAGTGCAGCAGGTGTCGGTGCAACCCGGCCCGCCGCCGTCACACTTGCTGTAGCGGTCGGGCATGGGGCAGTCCGGTGCACTGCCGCCACGCCAGGCTTCGACGTCTTCGCGCCCAGCGACACACCGGCGATCACGAGTGCAGCGAGTGGGTCGGCCCACGACCAGCTCAGTAACCCGTTGAGCACCAAGCCAACCAGCAGGATCGCGGACAGATACGCGACTTTGACCCGTCACGAGCCGGTCACGGCGTCGATGAGGGTGACCCGGCCCTCGGCGGTGAGCATGGGGTTGCCCAGGGCGATGCCGGTGCGGGCCTTGCCAGCCGCCAGCGCGACCATCACGAGGAAGGTCAGCGCGGTCCAGATGATGCCCAGCATCGACGGGGCGGGCCGCCCGCCAGTGGCGAAGGTGTAGCCGACCTCGGCGATCAGGTAGATCACCAGCAACACGAACCAGAACTCGATCAACCGCATGGCTCGGTATTCGGGGACCGGGTGACTGGTGTCAGCGAGCTGCCAGAACACCACGATGGACGTGCCGATCTCGACCAGTGAGTCCAGCCCGAACCCGGCCAACGCGACCGACCCGGCGGACAGCGCCCCCACTGCGAGGATGACCACGCCGATGACGTTCCAGTCCAGGGTGACGTATTCCAGCCGCTGTCCGCGAATGAGCAGCCCGGCGGGATTGTGGGGGCTCGTCGGGTCGGCTGTCGCGTTCAGCAGCAGTCCTCGCCGCGCCAGGCCTGGATGCCCTCTCGGATCGCGAGCCCGACGATGAGCAGGCCGACGGCGGGGTCGAGCCACCACCATCCGAGCAGAGTGTTGGCGAGCAGGCCGAGTAGGACCGCGGCGGCGAGGTAGGCGCAGAGCAGGTTCTGGGTGCCTTCACCGCTGGTGGCGCCGGACCCCAGTCGGGCCCCGAGGCGTTTCTTCGCGAGCCCGAGCAGCGGCATGACGATCAGGCTGGCGATCGACAGCCCGATGCCCAACCAGCTGGTTGCGGCCCGATCCCCGGCGAGCAGGGCGGTGACGGCGTCGTAGGCGATGTAGGGCGCGAGCAGGAAGAACGTGACCGCGACCGCTTTGTGAGCGCGGGACTCGGCGATCTCGGACACGGTGCGCGTGCCGGTGAACCGCCAGATGATGATCACGCTGGCGAGGCCCTCGATGACGGAGTCGAGGCCGAAGCCCAGCAGTGCCACCGAGCCGGCGATGATCGCCGCGGTGATGGCGATGGTGCCCTCGGCGGCCATGTAAGCCAGCGACAACCAGGACAGCAGTCGGGCCTGGCGAGCGGCCCGATGCCAAGCGGCGTCGCGAGAGAGACTGGTCGGAGCGCTGCAACAGTCATCGGTGTTGACGATGCCTGCTGTGGCCGGGTCGTTGGTCTTGGACTCGGTAGAGCTCATGACCGGTGCTCGGTCGAGGTGCCGTAGGTGGGGCAGAGCGCGACGGCGTTGCCGGTGGCGGCCAGCACCGCTTCCGCGGCGACGAGCACGTCGATGACGGCGGGTTGGGTCAGGAAGAACAGCGAGGCGCGTCCGGACGGCGTGGAGGACACCAGGCCGCAGCCGCGCAGGCAGGCCAAATGCTTGGACACTGTGGACTGGGCCAGGTCCAGCGTGATGACCAGGTCCACCACCCGCGCCGGTCCATCGGCGGTCAGCCGACGCAGTATCGCGAGTCGAGCGGGATCGCCCAAGGATCGGAACAGGGCAGCCGCGGGCGCAAGCTCGACCCGTGCACTTTCCTCTACTGGAGCTGTCATCGCCATAGGGCGATCATAGCTGCGATGGTCGGTGTGCGGTCAGGGCAGAACGAGGCTCGGGTAGAGGCGGTGATGCCGAAGCGGTCGTGGGCTGGCTTAGCGCAGTGACGTCCGGCGCGGCTACAGACGACCATGGACATCCTCGGACCCGAACCCAACGATGAGGCCCACCACAGATAAATTGCAGGTAGTTGCGGGGTGCTGCCTGTGACTACGGATCATATGACCTGGCGACCTCAGAGCAGTGCTGATCCTTTGCACGTCGGCGGGGCACTGGTCGTTGGAGCGTGTGAGAGGGGGATTGGCCGTAGGTGGTTCGGTAGGTGGTGGCGAATCTGCCGGGGTGGTGGAAGCCCCAGTGATAGGCGATGTCGGTGACGCTGTTGTGGGTGGGGTCGGCGTGGGCGAGGTCGTGGTGGGCGTGTTCGAGGCGGATCTGGCGCAGGTACTGCATTGGGGTGAGGCCGACGTAGCGGCGGAACCCTTCTTGCAGCGACCGCAGGCTGCAGCTGGCGATCTGCGCAAGGTCGGCGGGGGTGAATGGGTGGTCGGGATGGGCGTGCATGGCGTCGATGGCGCGGTGCACCGGCGCGGTACCCCAGGCGTGCACGGGCTCTTCGAGGGCGTCGCGGTCGGGGTGGTCGCTGGCCTGGAGCAGGCCGTCGAGGACCGCGTCGTGCAGCGGCGCGGCGATCAGCGGGTTGGTCAGGGCCGTTCGGCCGGTGATGCGGTAGGCGGCGGCCTCGGTGGCCAGCAACCGCACGAGCCGGGCCCAGTTCGCCCCGGCGGGATGGGCCAGATTCAGGCTAAGGCTCAGGGCCAGGGGCCGGTGAATGCGTCGCCCGAGCCGGGCCGCGAGTTGGTTCTCCAGGGCGGCGCGGTCGATGCGTACGGCGTAGGAGGTGATGTCGCCGCTGGTACGCATGTGCACGCCGCCGATTGGTTGGTACACCGCGGCGCAGCCGGGGGCGATGTTCAGGCTGCGGCCGCGGTGCTCGGCCAGTAGGCCGCCGATCTGCGGGAAGTTGACGTAGTAGCTGGTCTCGAGATCGGTCATAGCGATGTCGATGCCGACGTTGTACCAGGCCTTGCCCACGCTAAGCGCGCCCAGATTGATGCCGTCGAAGCGGAATCGGTAAGGCACGCGGCGGTCGATCAGGTGCATTGAGGTAGTGAAGTAGTTCTCCCCGACCGCGGCCATTCTTGGTCGACGCCGGTCTGGTGGTAGGAAAAGAACTCCGCGGTCATCGTCCCCGAACCCCAGGCCCAGTAGGCCGCAGCCTGATCAATGAGCGGCCGGGTCGCTCGGAGTCCGACTGACGGGGATCGGTGCGCCAGCCCAGTGCAGCTCGCTGGTTCTGCGACATCGACCTCACCTTGATCCGCTGCTGCTCGGCCACCCCCAGAAAGCGCAGGCGGCGGTGCACAGGTAGGTTGGCGGAGCGCACCAACGCGGGCAGCAGGTCGGCTCGTGCAGTGGTCAAACTAGCAGCTCGCAGTCAACCCTGTCGGGGCCAGCCCAGCCCGCCGGAACCGTCTCGGTTCGACCGCGCCACCATCACCGCCTGCACCAACTCAACTGGTCGGCCGGGGCGGTCAGGTTCCTGCGCAGCACAGGATTCGGCCGGCCCGCTGAACCAACCGCGTCCCGCCGACAAGCGCACACCGAGCCGTCGGCACTCCGCGTCGGCGCTCTCCACGCTCACGGGGCGGTGTCCAGAGCCGCGGCGATCGTAGGACAGATATCAAACAGCTCCCGAGCGCCGGCCCGATTCAGCGCAGTGGCCACCGCGGCCCCGCAGGCCGGGGGAACAACCAGGCACAGACCGATGTCCGCATCCCCCGCCTCGTGGGCAACCTCAATCAGCGCCGCGACGCCAGCGGTATCGAGCACCGCGACGCCGTCCTCCGCGTCCGCGAGCGTCGCGAACGTCACAAGGACCATCCGAGGATTGTGGCCGAGCTCTGCGAGCGCGGCATCGCGCAGAACCAGGGCGCGCTTGCCAGTCAGCGGCCGTCGCACGGCGACGACGACAACCCCGGCGGCCACCGGGCGAACGCAGACAGCATGCTCGTCGGGCTCGGCCGCTCCGATCGCGTCGCCCTCGCCCCTTGGTGGATCACCGCTTCCTTCGTCCGGCTCAGCAGGATCGCAGCGCATGAGACCCTAATAGCCGATCCCACCGGAGCCCGCTATCCACTGAACGCGAGCCCCGTCCGCCTCAACCGCGCGATTGACCGGCCGCAACCGCCCGGACACGGCACTAACTAGCACGCCACGCCCGGGTGGCCTGCAACAGGGCGACCCGCGTCTGGGCCTCGCTGAGATCCAACCCGGTAAGCTCACGGATCCTTTCCAGCCGGTAGCGCAGCGTGCTCCGATGGATACCCAACGCCGACGCGGACGCTTCCAGATTCCCACCCTGCTCCAAAAACTCCGCCAGCGTCGCGGTCAGCTCAGTCGCCCGGCGCGCGTCATAAGCGATCAGGGGTCCAAGGAACTGTGCCACCAACGCTGCAGAATCCGACACGCCTTCCGCCGGGCGACCCTCGGTCGGCGCAACCGGCTGCCGGAACTCCCGCCAGCCCTGGTCGTCGTCTTCGGTCACGACCATCCCGCTAGCGTAGGGGTGCGGCATCGGCTGCGACTACGGATTTAGACGACTGGTCGCCAGGTTGTCCGACCGGTCCGCATCCAGGTGGTGACATGCTTAGGGACCGCGTTCCGCGCACCCTTCAGCACGAGCCGCGCGCGGATGACATGGGACCGTGAGCAGCGGGGCAACTATAGGCCGCCTCAGCCAACGAAACGACACTCAACACCAGGACCCACGCTGACCGACGACAAGCTATTCGCGCTAGCCAGCCCTGTTCTCGGCCCTACGATCAACTCCTGGTCTCCCAAAAAATCTTGTCAATCTCAACGATGTGCCCTCACACTGAGGCAGGCCTCCGGGATGGCCAGCCACCAGAACTGCTGTAGCTCGGTCGGGTGAGCGGGTGGCATCCCCTCGACTTTCCCGAGAGCTACCACACGCCAGCCCGGGGCACAGCTAGACAACGTACGCACCAGGTTCCGTCGAGGACTGCCCCCAGGCTGCCGTGTGGACGGGCTGTGCACTTGGGGCAGACGTACTGGTGCAGCGAGATCGGGCTCACCGCATCCCCCAACCCACCACCGGACGAAGGTCTCCGTGAGGCAACGGATGCCCTGGTGGTCTCATCGTTGGTCTCATTCGTCTACGTTCGTTTAGGTTCATTGGCATTCGAATCAATGCGGAAATGCAGGTCACGAACGCGGGCGTTATTTGGCGAACTAT
>JAODNG010000430.1 GCA_025465385.1 Pseudonocardiales bacterium | reverse complement strand
GAACCGCCCACCGCAGTGCCCAGGTGATGTCGGCGAGGCGGAGAGCCAGTCACACGCCCGGCGATGCAGGTCAGGATCAAAGATCGGGTAGCGACGTGTCCGCGGAGCGCTGGCCGCCACGAGCTTCTCCGGATCAGCGGCCGCTGACGGCTTGGAGACCGCCTGATCTGCGGCTATCTCGCGCAGCTGCGTGGCGGATGACTGCCGGCCTCGCCCAGCGTGGTGGAGCGCGACACCGTTGCCGAACGCGCCGTCCCGGTACGGCCGCGGCGCCGCCAACATCGACGTGTTCACCGAGACTCACCGCTCGCGGCCGCATACCACGTTACCCGCGTTTAGTGCTATTTGTCGGGTTCCTGGGACAGGCGGACCGTTCCCTCGCCGCTGCTGCCGACCGGTTTCGCGGCGCCTTCGCCGAGTAACCCGATAAAGCGCATCGGAGTGGGCGCGCGCTGATCGCTGAGCATCTTCACGAACGGAACGGCCGCGATGAATAGGGCCAGCGGCGGCTCAAGCAGCCCCAGGGCGACTCCGGCGGCGATGCCGCCGAAAAAGCCCAACGACCGGGGCACGTCGATCTCGAGCGAGCCGGCGCGCACAACCATCCCATCCTCGGCATACTCTGCCATCTGCCACTCTCCTGACACGTGGTATTTGGTCTGAGGAATACCCGCTTCGCGGCATCGCCACGCAGGCGCGCGGGTAGATCGTCGGCAGCCGGCGGAAGATCGGGCTCGGCAACTTGACCTATGAATATGCGCACATGATCGTCGCTGACGATGAGGAAGCGATGATCTGACTCGCCGACCAAGAATAGGCAGCGTCGTGCTTGAGGGGGCTGCTCCGCGACGACATCGTGGCAGCCCTCCTGATTCCCGACGACGTGCTCCATCGGACCGTCAGTGCCGGCCCCATCACCGCACAGCACCCCTTAACGTTCCACAAGGCGGAAGCCAGCCAAGTCGTCTGCGCGATCGCGCTTGCCAGCAGTCTCACCAGTGCCAGCGCATTATGCTGACGACCGCTCGACCGCAAGGTCGTGTACGCCGCACTGCTGGATCGGCGCAGCGTGGTCAGAACCAGCCACCGTCGATGGGGATCGTGCGGCCTGTGATGTAGTCGGCGTCGTCGGACACCAGGAACGCGACGGTGGCAGCAATTTCGTCGGGTTCGGCGAACCGGCCCAGCGCACTCATCACCTTGACTGCCGTGTCTCTGTCGAGGGGCAGATCGGGGTGGATGTAATGGGGGGTGGCCTTGGCCGACATGTCGGTGTTGGTACCGCCGGGGGCGATGGCATTGATGGTGATTTGGCGCTGACCCAATTCGGCGGCGAGGTTGAGCGCCATGGCCTCGACGGCTGCCTTGCTGGCGGCGTAGAGGGTGTGGTGGAACACCGACTTGTGGGCGCTGATCGACGAGGTCAGTACGATGCGCCCGCCAGGACCTAAATGACGGGCAGCATGCTGCACCGCGAACAATTGCCCTCGGGTGTTCGTGGCGAACACCCGGTCGAAGTCGGCCGGGGTGATGTCTTCGAGCGGTCCGAAGTGTTCGATACCCGCGTTGCTGACCAGGATGTCCAGGCCGCCCAGGGCCTGGGCTGCAGAGTCCATGAGCTGCCCTATCTGGTCCGGCTCGCTGACATCGGCCTGGAATGCCATCGCCCGTGCCCCGCGACCGCTCAGTTCGGTCACCAGAGATTCCGCGGATCCGCGGTCCGCGCGGTAGTTGACCGCCACGGCCGCGCCCTCGGCGGCCAGCCGGATGGCCACCGCGCGCCCGATGCCACGGCTGGCTCCGGTCACGACCGCGACCTTGCCTGTCAAGCGTTCCATGTCTGCTCCTGCGGCGTGTTCTCGTGCTCGACTGGCGGAAGCGATGAGACTTCCCTGACTGGGTGTGCTGAACGGCCCACCGCGGGGATGAGCAAGGGCTGATCGAGAGCTCGGGACCGCATTTGACCTACGCAGGAGTCGGGAGGCGCCCGGCCCGTGCGTCGGGGAGGATTACACGGGCCGGGCTATAACCGGACTCTCCGATGCACGCGTCATGCTGACCTGCTGTCCGTGAGCTTGAGCGGCAGTTGCCCGCGGGCAGCGACGCCCGGCTGGCAACTCCCGGAGGCGACAGATGCTCTGCGCTCGTTCCCTCCTCAGCGATCGCCGGCGCCGCATACTGCGGCGTGGCGGGCTGCCATGAGCAAGGCTGGCGCTTCGGTGGTCGGATGTCTTCACAGGCGGCGGCCATTTTCCCTACCGGCTGGCTGCAATCCCGGGCGTGCCGCCGAGCGCTTCGATTCGATCGCTGAGCCGAGCAGTCCGGAACCTGAGCAGCGCCACCCGTGACCGAGCGCCAGGCGACCTCGGTCGCAGGGACGGTGTTGCGTTGCGGGATCTCGGCGTAGCTGTTGGTCTTCGGCAGCCATCGTTGTATGTGTACTTCGCATCGAAGCTCGACCTGTACGACGCGATGTTTGCCGACGGCCACCGGCAGCTGCTCGAGTTGTGGCGCAGCGGCGGTACAGCGCGAACCGCGTCAGGCGCTGTCCACGTTTGTCGCCGACCTCGTGCCGTGCGGTGGGTCCGCCACGCAGAGCAGGTTGAGAAACCGCAGGTTCGCCGCCGCCTTGGGCAACCGGCATCTCGGCGACTGGGTGAGGCCCCCGATTGCGCCCGCTGGGACGTGCGCGCGCTCGCTGGAGACCGCCTAACCTCCTGGAGCCTCGCCTAACCTGCGCTCACCTGCCGGAGCGCGCCATGGGTGAACGCACCCGACTCTTCGGCCAGCATCGCGGTGGCCAGTCAGCTTGAGGACGACGCGCTGGTGTCGGCCACGTTCCGTAACGTCATCTGGCGTCGTTGCGATTACAGGGCATGCCCAGCAACTTGCAGCGAGTAGCGTCGCAGCCACCGCAGGTCTGCCAGCGGTCGGTATCCCGCTCCATCAGCGGAGGCGGGGGCGGAGGCCGAGCGCGGAGTCTAGGCGGTGCCCGGCCTTGCCCTTGACGGCCCCTGCCAGGAGTATTTCTTTTCCAGAGGCTGGACCCGCAGATCGATGCATCAAGAGAGACTGGCCACACCATGATGCTGCAAGCCTACCGCGTGTCTATTGAAGCTGCGGGTATCGATGCCCGTCCGGCGTGGGCAGACCTGGTCAAGCAAGACCAGAGCATCGCGCTTTCCAAGACACCGCAGTGGACTGATTGCATATGTAGTTCCGACCATTTCTCAGACGCGACTCTGCTGTTTCGAGGAGACGATGGACGTCGATTGATCCTGCCTCGGCTGCGGAACCCCGCGCTTCCGGGGATATTCGCCTCACCTCCGCGCCATTGGAATCTGGGCGCTGATGCGAGCGGTTTCCTCAGCGAAGGAGGGCCACCGTCGCCCAGAGAGACCAGTGCACTGATCCAGGAAATCCGACGTCATCCTGGTCTGCGCACCCGCGTCGTGGTGGGTAAGGAGGATGCCCAGGTCTGGGCATCAGCGGTTCCAAGCACAGTCTATTCCATCGCCCGGACCGCGCAGGTACTCGATCTCTGCGGTGGTTTTTCTTCAGTCTGGTCGAAACAGTTTACGGGTAAGGTGCGATCCAATTGCCGGAAAGCGGAACGACGGGGCGTTGTCGTGGAGTCGGACAGTACTGGGCGGCTGATTCCGGTCTTCGACGTACTATACCGAAGTTCCGTCGACAGATGGGCTCAGGAGAGAGGTTATCCGCTAACGTTGATGCGCTGGCTTGCACAGCGCCAGCACCCGCTCAAAAAGTTCGCAACAGTGGCCCGCAGGTTGGGGGAGTATTGCACTGTTTGGATAGCGTGGCGGCAGGGCGAGCCTATCGCTGGGATTATCAATTTGACGAGGGGACCACGAGTTACCTACTGGCGGGGCGCGATGGACAAAGAACGTTCGCGTGGCACCGGCGCGAACGAACTTCTCCATCGTTGCGCGATCGAGGCCGCCTGTGCCGGTGAACGGCAAAGCTATGATTTCGGCCTATCCCAAACTGCTGATTTGAAGAGATTCAAGGGTACTTTTGGGGCAGGTGAAGTCCCCGTGCACATCTACTACTTCGAGAAATTTCCCACGGTGGCTACCGAAGCCAAGTGCTACGACGCGGCCAAGCACAGTGTCCAAGCCGCAATGCGGCTCGTGCACACGGGTAGGTTAAGCCAGAGCGCCCGATAATGCTGACCTGATGGTCCCCGGTCAGGAACTTCGGTGGAGGAGCGGTTGTGTCTGATGACGCGGCGGTGCGGACAACGGCGGTGTCGTTGCGTGGGATGGCATCGCGTGCCAGCAGGTCGACGACCGGAGGCAATATGTGCGGGTTGTCCCGCGGCGTGCAACCCTGGCGAGGTGGGGCAGGCCGGCTTCCACGCTCGCTCCGGTGCACCATCTCGGGCTGGTGGAGCTGGTGACAGCGCTTGAGGGGGAAACACCCACCACCACGGCGCGGAACTCGGCCACGGTTGCCTGCTGGACGCTGATCAGCAGGGCCACCGGGTTGCTGCGGGTAGTCGTGATCGGCGCGGTGCTGGGGCCCACCTATTTCGCCAACTGTTTCCAGGCCGGCTACGTCGTGCCGAGCATAGTGTTCACGTTGATCGCCGGGCCGGTACTGGCGATGGTGCTGGTGCCTGGCGTCGTCCGTGCCATCGGCGCTGGGGGTCTGCCTCGGGCCAGGGAGGTGCTCGGCCGGGTGGCCGGCTGGCTAATCGCGGTCTCGTCGGCGGTCGTCGCGTTGTTGCTGATCGCCGCGCCAGTGGTCGCCTGGACGCTGAGCCTCGGGATTCCTGATCCGGCGCAACGTGGCCGGGGCCTGTGGCTCACCACGTTGCTGGTCCTGCTTGTCGCCCCGCAGGTCCTGCTGAACTGCCTGGCTTACCTCGGCATGACCGCCCAACGGGCGCGTGGGCGCTTTGCGCTCGCGTCGGCCGCACCGGCCGTGGAGAACGTCGTTCTGATCCTGACGGTGGTGCTGGCCGGCTGGTATTACGGGACGGGCCTTGACATCGATCACGTACCGGTCGGCCTGGTAATCGTCTTGGGGGTGGGCAGTACGTCGGGTGTTGCGCTGCACGCGGCCTTGCAGCTGTTCGGTGCGGCGCGGGTAGATCTGCTCACCCGCCCATCGATGCGTTGGCGCCACGACCCCGAGGCAGTCGCAGTGACGCGCAGGTTGGCGCGCTCGGTCGGCGTGGCGGCCTGCCCGGCAGCCGCGATGTACGTGCTGCTCGCGCTGGCCGGCTCAGTGCCCGGTGGCGTCTTCGTCGTGCAACTGTCCTACGCCACGTTGTTCTCGCTGTCCTACGTCAGCGGCCGTGCGGTGTCGATGGCTGCGCTTCCCGGGCTGGCCCACGCCGCCCATCGCGAGGACGGTGTCACCTTCGGCTCGGCATGGCGCCAAGGGCTGTCCTATGCCGTGATCGCCAGCTTGCCGCTGCTGGTGTTGCTCGCGGTGCTCTCGGGACCCACCGCCAACATTCTCGCCAACGGTGAGTTGCGCCATGCCGCCCTGATCGCTCCACTCGCCACCTGCCTGGCGGTGGTGGCGGTGGCCCAGCTGGTCGGCGGCCTGTGCGACCTCGGTAGCCAGGCGCTATATGCGCGGCTGGACGACCGCATTCCGCGGCGGGCCAGCGAGGTGGCGTTCGGCGTGACGGTGGTGGTCGCCGCCGGGGCCCTGCTCGTGCCAGCCGATGGATCGCGCCTCGTCTGGCTGGTGGTGGCCATCCTGGCCGGTGAGCTTGCCGCCGCCGGGATGGTGCTGACGCGGCTGCGCCGGGTGATCCAGCCTGAGCGGTTCATCGAACTCCGAGCCATTGCCGGCGCGCTGGTGGCCACGGTCGCGATGGTGCCAGTCGCTGGCGCGGTGTGGTGGATCCAGCATGTCCACAGCGGTGGTCAGCTCAGCAACCTCGCAGTTCTTACTTTGGGTGGGATTGCAGCGCTGGGGGTCTATGCACTGGTGCTACGGGCCACCATGGCGCGACGGCCCAGTGCGGCGTCATGATTCGATGTTCGCGACCAAGACCGAGAGACTGAGCTCTATCGAGAGGGTCGGCCGCATGATGCTATCTCACGCTTACCGCATGTCCATTGAAGCGGAAGGTGCGGATGCCCGTCCCGTTTGGGAATCCCTTGTGGCCCATAATGAGAATATCCCGCTTTCGATGACCCCCGACTGGGCTGACTGCATATGCGCTTCAAGTCGTTTCTCGGATGCAACCCTGCTGTTCCGGGGAGAAGATGGAAGACAACTGATCCTGCCTCGTCTACGGAAAACTGGAACCCCGACTTTACTGGGACTGTTCGAATCGCCGCCGCCGGGATGGGGTCTTGGTGCCGATGCGAGTGGTTTCCTCGGCGAAGGAGGTCCAGCGTCGCCCCCACAGACCCGGGCCCTGATCCAGG
>JAODNG010000416.1 GCA_025465385.1 Pseudonocardiales bacterium | reverse complement strand
CCTGGATCGGGACCACCAGGCCAATAGTGAACACTCCACGATGCCCTCGATACGTCGGCATTGCAGTCCCTCGCGTCGGGACCGCGCGCATCCCCAGATGCGGAATGACGGCCCGTCATCCGAACATGGTAAGGCGCGCTGGCCATCCAGATACACGTTCCTGCGCCCACCTCGTGATGCGGCAGCCCAACGGCGTCGCGCTACGTCACCAGCACAGCATCCAGGCGGCGGCAGGTAGCTGTGAGCGTTCGGCCGTCTGCGCATGCCTACGTCCTGGACCTGCGCAAAGAGCGGCCAGCACGCGACCTCGGTGCACAACAGGCCAGCAGCAGATGGGCGTGACTGTGCAAGGCGATTACTCAAGCGTGCTGCTACCACTCCGTGTTATTTTCTGGTTAATCAGTTCCAGATGACACCTCTTGGGAGTCGGTCGTGAAAGCAGGCTCCGAGCTGGGCCTGGCCCAGCTGCTCAGCCAAGTGGAGAGTCGGGTGACTCGGCGCTTGGTTACCGTGCTGCGCGCGAACGACTGCGAACTCGCGGAGTGGCGGGTACTCCGGCTGCTCGCAGACGGCCGCGGCCGTCCGATGAGTGAGATCAAGGGTTTCGTCCTGCTACCCGGCCCCACGCTCACGAAGTTGATCGACCGGATGGTCGCCGACAATCTCGTCTACCGGCGCGGCGATCTCGAGGACCGCCGCCGCGTGCTCGTGTTTCCGGCTCCGCGCGGCGTGGCGAAGTACGAGGCGATCCGCGCCGCCGTCGACATCGATCAGATGGAGCTGGCCGAACGCATCGGCGACGAGCAGCTAGGGGAACTGACCCGCGTGCTGTCCCAGGTCGCCGATGTGCTGCAGTGAGTACCGGTCAGACTGGCGCCACACGGCGTTGCAGGGTGCGAATGATGTGACCGCCACCGCGAACGCTGCCGGCCCGGCCGTGGGCGCAGCCTGAAGCTCCGCCGCGAAGGCGTTGACACTTCTCCGGACTGCCTGCACAATCCCTGACCATCCGACATTATGTTTCCAATGGAAATATTGCGATAGGAAGCAACAGGTCACGGAGGCGTGGCTGGTCTTTTCGCTTACCGAACCGCACGGTCGGAGGTCGCGGCGCCACTCCGGCCACCTCGACCTGACCCCGGAGAGCCGAGCTCGAGGAGAGGGCCGCCATGACCGTCCGCTTAGATACGACTTCCTGGTCTACCCGCTTCCGGCATGCGCTGTCCCCGGCGGAGTGGACGGCGCTGGGCGGGATGGCCGGCTTCATTCTGCTATTGCACTTCGTGGGCTTCGGAGTGTTGGCCGGCGTCGTGGCGCCGAGGAACTACCACCTGGGCCAGTCGGGGATCTACGGCATCGGTCTGGGCCTGACCGCCTACCTACTTGGCATGCGGCACGCCTTCGACGCGGATCACATTGCCGCGATCGACAACACCACCCGCAAGCTGATGGCCGACGGGAAGCGGCCACTGTCGGTCGGATTCTGGTTCTCCCTGGGGCACTCCACGATCGTGTTCGGGCTAGCTCTCCTGCTCTCAGTCGGCGTCAAGGCACTAACCAGCCAGGTCACTGAAGACAAGTCGTCGGCGTTGCAACAGAACCTCGGGCTGATCAGCACCAGCGTGTCCGGGGTCTTCCTCTACCTCATCGGCATCATCAACCTGGTCATCCTCATCGGGATCGTCACAGTGTTCCGGGAGATGCGGCGCGGAGCCTACGACGAACAGACCCTCGAAGACCAGCTCAACAACCGCGGGTTCATGAACCGTTTCCTAGGTGGGGTGACCAAGGCCGTCACCAAGCCATGGCAGATGTACCCCACCGGCATGCTGTTCGGCCTAGGGTTCGAAACCGCGACCGAAGTCTCGCTGCTGGTACTGGCCGGCGGCGCCGCGGCCTCCAACCTGCCGTGGTATGCGATCCTGATCCTGCCAATCCTCTTCGCAGCCGGAATGTGCCTGCTGGACACCGCCGATGGCTGCTTCATGAACTTCGCTTATGGCTGGGCGTTCTCCAAGCCGGTCCGCAAGGTCTACTACAACATCACGATCACCGCCCTGTCTGTCGCCGTCGCGCTGATCGTCGGCACCATTGAGTTGATCTCCATCCTCACCGATAAACTTGGCATCGACTCCGGTCCACTCGGTCTGATCGGAAACCTGAACCTCAACGGCGTCGGCTTCTTCATCGTCGGATTGTTCGTGCTGACCTGGATCGTGGCACTCGGGATCTGGCGATTCGGGCACATCGAAGAAAAATGGTCCGCCAACCTCGCGACCACCCCACCCTCGGCCGACTAGAGCGCTCGGGTAGATCCCTAAGTTGTGATCAACCCACTGTCGCTGAGTTCGACGGGAGGGCTGCCCAAGATTGCTTGAGTGGCGAAGCCCGATCTCGGCGAGGACACCCGGGGAGGGCCACCATGCATCCACGCCCGCTTGCGATGATCGCCGACGCAAGAATGCCCCATGAGAGGGACTGTAGCGCCGCTCGCACCACGTTTGATTCCACGCTGCAACCCTCTGTGCAACTCGCGTCTTGACTTCTGGATTCGAATTAGCAACCCTGCGATTCAAGATCGAGCCGTCCGGCTGGTCCCGGACAGTTCGCGCTAGCAACCCAGCGCAACCGCGAAGAGAGCACAGTGACCGCTGACGAGCTGGGCCAGGAGGCGACGATCATCCGGTCGTCTTTCTGGCACCTGCCCGAACAGCGGTCCATGTCGCACCAGCGGCAAGCCGAGACC
>JAODNG010000413.1 GCA_025465385.1 Pseudonocardiales bacterium | reverse complement strand
GGGCCGCCACCTCCTGGCCCATCTGCAGGATCTCCGGGCGAAGCGTCACGTTGCCCGGCTTGTACACCCCGTGCACGTTGCCGAACGTCGCGGCCAGCAGGTAGCGACCTCGCTCGCCACCACCGAGGGCGTCAACGGTGCGCTCGAAGTCGGCGGCCGTTGTGTAGAGCTTTTCGTTGATCTCGTTGGTGACGCCGTCCTCCTCACCACCCACCACACCGATCTCCACCTCAAGGACGATCCTCGCCTTACTGCAGGCTTCTAACAGCTCCGCGGCG
The DNA here is from genome assembly GCA_025465385.1 of Pseudonocardiales bacterium. Lineage (GTDB taxonomy): Bacteria > Actinomycetota > Actinomycetes > Mycobacteriales > Pseudonocardiaceae. The sequence continues at coordinate 12,998 of JAODNG010000413.1, read as the reverse complement.
ATGGCCAGGTTGAGATGCAGGTCTATGGCCGAGCCATCCCACATATGCGACTGGAACAGCGGATTTTCCCCCCGGGCCACCCGCTCCTGCGAGATCGCGATCAGCGGCCGGACAAAGGTGTCGAGCTTGTTCTCCGGGCAGTGGTCGGTGTGCAAGACCACGCTGATCGGGTACTTCGCGGCCACCACCCGGGCGAACTCGGCCATCGCCACCGAGCCGGTGACCATGTCTTTGACCTTGCTGCCCGAAGCAAACTCCGAGCCACCAGTGGACAGCTGCACGATTCCGTCACTGTCAGCTTCGGCGAACCCACGCAGCGCCGCGTTCAGCGTCTCCGACGAGGTCACGTTGATCGCCGGATAGGCGAACTCGCCGGCCTTCGCGCGGTCCAGCATCTCGCTGTAGACCTCGGGCGTCGCGATGGGCATTGTGGTGACCTCCGAGTATTCGGTGCTGGCTTTCGCGTTGCACACCTGATCCGCTGCCGGCACAGCCGACGGTCAGACCGCAGTATGGCCCACCCGTCCGACGAGACGCGATCGGACGGGCGCAACGCGGCCGCAGTACGTTTCCGCCGTGGCCCCCGACGAACCGATGGACCGCGTGGCCGTGCAGCAGTCGGTCGAGATGACCCTCGGCCATCTGCGGGTGCTCGACGCCCCATTGGAACCTCCAACCGGCGACCCTGTTGATGCGCCGCTGACCCTGGAGGACCTGTACCGCCAACACCGGATGCGGCTGGTGCGACTAGCGATCCTGCTGGTCGATGAGGCGCCCACCGCCGAAGACGTCGTACAGGAAGCGTTCACCGGGCTGCACCGGCACTGGTCCGGACTGCGCGACGAAGCGGCCGCACTGGGCTACCTGCGCACCGCGGTGGTCAACGGCTCCCGTTCGGTGCTGCGCCGCCGTAAAACCGCTCGCGGCTACGTCCCTCCGCACCAGGCCAACGCACGCTCCGCGGAGTCGCTGGCGATGCTCACCACCGAGCATCAGGCGGTGGTCATCGCGCTGGGCCAGTTGCCGCCACGGCAACGCGAGGTGCTGGTGCTGCGCTACTACGGGGGGATGAGCGAGGCGGAGATCGCCGCCGCCACCGGAGTCAGCCGGGGCACCGTAAAGTCCAGCGCTAGCCGCGCGTTGGACGCTCTCCAGCGAATGCTGGAGAGCTCGTGAGTGCGAAACAGTGTTATAACACTGTTTCGCACTCACGAGCACCGCGAAGCGGTGCATCCCAGTGACTGACGAGGTGCACCGGCGGCTGTCGGCCGCGTTGCGCGCCCAGGCATCGGGGCTGAGTACCGGGTCACCGAGCGGCCCCGCGCCGCCTCCCGCACCTGCGCCGGCGGCAGGATCATCCGGCCGTAAACCCGCGCACGCCAAGCCCAGACTGTCAGCTTCGACCGTCCTCGCTTTGGCGGTGCTACTCGGACTGCTGGCCGGCGGCCTGGCCGGCCTGATCAGCGCCTGGTAGCGGCGGGTGCAGCAGGGGCATACGGGCGCGCCCGATACCGTGACACCGTGACGCCTTCTTACGCTGGCATGGCCCTGGCACTCGGCCCGTCCTGGCTCGATCCCGCGCAGCTGCTGCGGATATTGGGCCCGTACGTGCTAGTGGGCCTGTGTTTGATCATCTTTGCCGAATGCGGACTGCTCATCGGGTTCTTCATGCCCGGCGACTCCCTGCTGTTCACCGCCGGGCTGTTCGTCGCGAACGGCCTCATCGGCACGCCGATCTGGCTGGTGTGCCTGCTGCTCACGGCGTGTGCGGTGCTGGGCAACGTGGTTGGCTACTACCTCGGCTACCGAGCGGGGCCAGCACTATTCAACCGGCCGGATTCCCGGCTGTTCAAACGGGAGTACGTGGACAAGACGCACGCCTTTTTCGACAGGTACGGGGCACAGGCGATCGTGCTGGGCCGGTTCGTCCCGATCGTGCGGACTTTCATCACGGCGGTTGCGGGAGTCGGCCGGATGGACCGCCGCGCGTACTTCACCTACTCGATCCTCGGTGGCGTCGGCTGGGCCACTGGAGTGACATTGCTTGGCTTCTGGCTGGGCAGGATCACATTCGTCCGGGATCACGTGGAGCTGATACTGATCGGCATCGTCGCGATGTCGATCATTCCGATCGTCATCGAGGGGATCAGGGCCCGCGCACAGAGCCAGCGGACAGCGCGCTCCTCAAGGTAGCAAGATGGCGTCGATGCGACCTCACGACGCGCCGGTGACTCCTGGCGGACACCGCGCCAGTCGCCGTGTCCGGCGAATCGCCGCTGGGGCCGTGCTGGGCGCGCTGGTAGCGCTGGTCGCGGTCGGTGTGCCGACGGGCAAGGCGGCGCTGCTCTCCGTCGGACCCAGCCTGTCCCCCACACCGAGTGCGCAGTCCCTCCGGGCGCCCGCACACACCTGCCTGACCTGGCAAATGCCAGACGCCGCCGATGCCGCCGCGGTGAACTGCTCTGCCCCGCACCTGTTCGAGGTCACCGGGACGCTGGACCTCCAGGACTTTGACGCCGGAGCCGCTTTCCCCGACCCGGCACGCTGGCAGCAGCTGGTGGCGCAGCGCTGCACCGAGCTCACCGCCCAGGCGCTGGCCGATCACTTCGACCCGTTCGGGCGGTTCACCGTGGGAGCGATCAAACCGAGCGAGGCCGGCTGGCTACGCGGAGACCGCACACTGCGCTGCGGGGTCCAGTCCGCCGGCCGCACCGGAACGCTGTTCGCCACCACCGGCAACGCGCAAACGCAGGACCAGTCCGATGTGCATCCACCCGGCACCTGTCTCGGCAACGACGGCAAAGCGGTGGGTGACCCGGTCGATTGCGCGCTGCCCCATGCCATCGAGATCGTCGGGGTCGTCGACCTCAAGGGCGCCTTTACCAAGGGCTACCCCGACGAAGCCGCGCAGGATCGGGTGCTGAGCACGGAATGCACGGGGCTGGCGAAAAATTTTGCGGGAGGCCCCGCAGTGGTCGGGAACAAAGGACTCACGCTGTTCTGGGAAACCCTGCGGATGCAGAGCTGGAAGGCCGGGAGCACCAGGGTGGACTGCCGGCTCGGCGCCTTCCTGCCCGACCGCTCCGGGTTCGCCCCGGTGACCGGCAGCGTGAAGGGGCCGGTTCAGGTGAGCAAACAGCCTGCTCCGGCTGCCCCACGCAACCCTGGACCAGCGCCCGTCGCGGCGCCTCCGGTGACGCCGGTCGACACTCCAGCCACCCCACCGCCGTGATGGCCACCTGGCTGCCCGCGGACCGGTTCGACGAACTGGTGGCCGACGCGTTGGATCTCATCCCGGGCAAGCTCGCTGAGGCGATGGACAACGTGGTGGTGCTGGTGGAGCCGCGCAATCCCGAGAATCCCGAGTTGTTGGGCCTCTATGAGGGGGTCGCGCTGACCATGCGGGACTCGCACTACAGCGGGATGCTCCCCGACCGGATCACCATCTACCGCGACGCCCTGCTCGACATCTGCAGCGACGAGCAGGGCGTCGTCGAGGAGGTCGCGGTGACGGTAGTGCACGAGGTGGCCCATCACTTCGGCATTCCCGAACACCGGCTCCACGAACTTGGCTGGGGTTAACGCGCATCAACCGGTGATCACTGGCGCCGATGTCCTGATGGTGCGGCTCAACCCAGCTCGATGTCGTCCCAGCGCAGGCAGCGCCAGCCGGTCCCATCGGCTTCGAGCAGCACGGTGGCGGCGTTGGGCAGCAGCCGCGGCGCGGCGAATGATCCCTCGACGTTGGCTGCTAGCGCGACGACGGCCAACCGGGTTGCGGCGCCGTGGCTGACCAGCACGGCAGTACCGCCGCCCCGGTGCGCGCGACGGATCGCCGCGACGTCGGCGAGGTAGCGGTCGAGCACCTGCTTTCCCGACTCGCCACCCGGTCGGGAAGCCTCAAGGTCACCGTAATGCCAGGTGCGGTACAGCTCGTGCAGGGTCCGGTGGTCCTCCGGGGTCTGGCATCCCTCCAGATCACCGATGAACACCTCGTGCACCCCGTCGAGGGTCTGCACGGTCAGCAGGTGCCTGGCCGCGATGGGCTGGGCAGTCTGCTGGGCGCGCAACGCCCGGCTGGCGTAGACCGCGACCACGGGTTCATCGGCCAGTCGCTGCGCCAGGTCGGCGGCTTGCTGGTGACCCATATCGGTCAGCGGGTGCCCTGGCAAGCGAGTGTCCAGAATGCGCTGGGAATTGGCGGTGGTCTGCCCGTGCCGGACCAGCACAAGTCGCAGTGGGTCACGCACTTCGCCCGGCGCGCACCGCGCTGAGCCACTCTCGAGCGCCGGTGAACCCCGTCGGGTCCGGGCCGGGACGGGGCACCCCAGTCCGGGGGTAGGAGCCCAGGAAGCGCACCCAGGTACACCGGCGGTGCAGTTCGGCGAGTGCGTCACCGACCGCGTCGGAGTTCACATGGCCCTCACAGTCCAGGAAGAACTGGTACTCACCCAACCGGGCCTTCATCGGCCGGGACTCGATCCGGGTGAGGTTGATCCCGCGCAGGGCGAACTCTGCGAGCACCTCCAGCAGTGCCCCAGGCCGATCGACGGCCACCGCCACCAGGGAGGTGCGGTCGGTGCCGGTGGGCGGCGGCAACACACCGGGACGACGCAACAGCAGGAAGCGGGTCTTGGCATCATCCTTATCGTGCACCCCACCGGCCAGCTCGGCCAGCGGGTAGTGCTGCAGTGCGACCGGAGCACACACGGCGGCATCGGCGTCGCCGTCGAGTACCGCGACCGCACCTGCCGACGTCGAATCGGCGAGCAACGTCGTCGCTTCGGGCAGGTGCGTGGAAAGCCAACCCCGGACCTGAGCCGCGGCGTGCGGATGGGTGACCACAGTGCGGACGTCAGCTGCACTGGTCCCCGGACGGACCAACACGCTGAACCGGATCGGTAACACGGCCTCGGCGACCGCCAGCACCGGCTCGCCCTCGACCATCGCATCGAGGGTGGCCGGTACCGACCCCTCCACCGAGTTCTCCACCGGTACGCACGCCGCGTCGACCTGACGCGCCCGCAGCGCGGCGATCGCCGCGTGAACCGACGCCGTCGGATGTAGCTCGTCGCCGGGGACCAGCACGCGAGCGGCCTGCTCGGCGAAGGTTCCCTGCGGTCCAAGGTAAGCGGTGACGGTCATGGCGCGGCCCGCAATGGCTCGGGGTTGGGCAGCAGCCCCAGCCGGATCAGGTCAGCAACCGGTTCGGTGAGTGACATCGACCCGTAGCAGGCGAACACCTCGCGAACGAAGCGGGAGCTGCCGGCGGACAGGGCACCGGCCTCGGCAGCCAACGCTGCTGCGTCGGTGCACCGCAACGCCTCCTGCGTACCGGCACCGGATACCGCGCGGGCAGTTGCCACCAGCATGTTGAGCAGCCCATGGTGGGTCAGCCCGCTACTCTCGTCGTGATGGCGGACCGCATAGTGCAGCCCCGCGGTCGCCTTGAATGGCTGGCCGGTGCTGGTCGCGATGGCCAGGAAATCGGCCACCTCCTCGACGCTGGGGAACGACTCCACGGACCTACCACCGCATCGCAGCTTGGGCCAGCAGCCAGCCTCGGCGACCCGGCGCACGCCCGCCAACCAATCGGGCCGGCCACGACGCGGCTCGACGACCCGCACCACGTCGTCCGGCACGAACTCGGTGAGCTGCACCAGCCAATTGGAGTCCACGTCCGATGGTGCCGGCACCTCGATCATCCGCAGATCGACCAGCTTGGTGTTGTCCAGCGCAGTGGAGATCGCCTTGGGCAGCCCGCCAAGACCGGTGTCGGCAACCAGTGACAATGACACCGGCCTGGTGAGGCGAACCTTGCGCAGCGCGCCGACCAGCGCACCGAATCGGGAGATCGGACACAGCAGGAAACCGATCACGCCGCCGTAGGGCGCGCGGCAGGCATCCAGGTGCGCCTTGACGGCGTCAACCACGCTGACCCTGGACGGGGCGAACAGCGCCGCGTCATCGACCAGCCGGGCCAGCAGCGGTGGGACGGAGGACGGACCGGGAGGATGCAGATTCAGCACGGTCGACACCCGAGGCACCTTAGTCGGGGTCCGACCGGCGCCCGTCAGCGCTCACCCGATTTGCGACCGCGCACCTCCCGGGTGACGCTGCGCTCGGCCACGAATGACATCAACGGGATCGTGCCGGCCAGCGCCACCAGCACCATCCGGCCAGGCCGCCAGCGCACTGAGGTACCCAACAACACTGTGGTGACGAGATAGCCCATGTAGAGAAATCCGTGCACTGGCCCGCTCCAGGCCAGCCGCTGGTCGCCGAAGCCGTAATGCAGCACGACCGACGTCGTCAGCACGAGGAGCATCACACCGGTGGCATAGGCAGCGATCCGGTACCCGATCAGCCGAGTCTGGATCTGGTCGGCCTTAGCGTCGGTCCTGCTCGGCGAGCCGGGCGAGGTAGGCGTTGTACGCGGCGAGCTCATCGTCGGGGTCGTCCTCCCGGATCGGCGGGTAAGCGGGGCGTCGAGGAACCGGCGGAGGTGCTTCCAGCGTCTCGGCTTCCGGGGATTCGGCCTCGGGACCGCGGTGCTGCTCCAGCCACAGGAACCGGACCCATGCCGCGATCAGCACAACCGCGAACAACGGCCATTGCAGCGAGTAGCCAAGATTCTGCCAATCTCCGGTCGGTGACTGCGCCCGATCCCACTGCCAACGCCCCAGCCGGACGAACACCGCACAGGTCGTCACCACGAGCACGTGTCTGATCCACCACCGCCGGGATAAGGCGAACCGCCACACGCGGCCACGATACGCGCCACCGGGTACGCCGAGCACTCTGCGGCTCCCGAGGTTCACCACAGAGCTGTCCAAGCCGCTGCGCACAGCACGCGCGTGGAGTTCGGGAGCCACAGAGTCGTCGCTGCGGGGATGCGCGGGCGCGTGGCGCCGACGGATAACGTCGGGGGGTGAGCGAGCGGACCGGAGCGATACAGCGGTGGCTTATGCCGTCGCAACCAGCGGACCCCGTGGTTGTCACCGATCCAGGGCAACGCCGCGCACTGGTCATCGAGGTGGTCCTGGTGCTCGCGGTGACGCTGGGGCTGTCCGGCCTGCGCAGCCTGCTGGCACTAGTGGACGCGCTGCTGGTTCCCGGTTCCCTGGCCAACCAGTCAGTGGCGATCAACGCGCCGGTACGTAGGAACGAGTTGCTGGATCTCGGCTACCAGCTCACCGGGGTGATTCAGCTGCTGGCCTGGGCGGGTTTGGGCGCCTACCTGCTGTGGCGAAGCGGCATCCCGCTGCGCATTGTGGGCCTGGACTGCCGGTCGGCCGGTCGGGACGCGGGGCTTGGCATCGGGCTCGCTGCCCTGATCGGCGGCCCAGGGTTGGGTTTGTACCTGCTGGCTCGCGCGGCTGGCCTCAACCTCACCGTGGCGCCCTCCGCGCTCGCCGACACCTGGTGGCGGGTCCCGGTGCTCGTCGCCGCTGCGGTAGCTAATGCGCTGGCCGAGGAGCTGCTGGTAGTCGGGTACCTGATCACCCGGCTGCGCCAGCTCGGACGGCGTGGCGTCGGCGCTCTGCTGGCCAGCGCGGCACTACGCGGCAGCTACCACCTCTATCAGGGCTTCGGCGGATTCGTGGGGAACCTGGTGATGGGCCTGGTGTTCGGCCGGGTCTGGCAGCGAACTTACCGGCTCTGGCCGCTAGTGATCGCCCACGCCCTCATCGACACCGTAGCCTTCGTGGGCTACGCGCTCCTCCACGGCCACGTCACCTGGCTCCCCTAACCCCGCCAACCCCGCATTCAGCGGGCTCAGCGAGGCTACTCGAGGCGTTCACCGGATGGTGATTTGACGGCCGCGCAGGCCGCGGAAGGCGCGGCGTTCGGGGTCGGTGAGCGGCGTGCTGTCAAGGGAATCCAGCGCGTCGGCCAGCCGGGGCGCGAAGGCTTCCGCGGGCGCCACCCACTCCCGAGCGTGCTGCTCGCGGTCGAGGTCCCAGACCGGCACCAGCACGCCGTGGGCACGAAACGAACCGGCGAACCGGGAGTCCCCACCGAGGTCGAGCTCATTACGGGCGGCCAACCGAGCCAGCGCGGCGAGCAGCTGCTCCTCCGGCTCCGGGCGAACCCATCGCAGGTGCGCCTTATCGCCGGCATCGACCCAGTAGGCCGCCTCGATCCCGGTGCCAGCCACCGCCTCGGTCGGCATGATTGCGGCGTTGGCCTGCTGCAACGAGGCGGCCGCCTCCCCGGACGGGGGTTCGTCGCCGGGGATCCACCAGGCGAAGTCGGGATGCACTGTGACATCGAGCGGTGCCTCGGGGGTCAACAGGTCTTGTAGCCGGATCTGCTCACCGTTGCTGGTGGTGCTGACCGTCGGCAGCACCGAGCCGGGCTCCGCGGTCAGCGCCCAGCTCACTGCCCGACCGAGATCCCGGGACAGGTCCGCGGAGCTGCTGAGCACCTGCAAGCCGACCAGTGCCATGTTATCGGGTCGGACGATCGCGGCAGCCGCCGTCGGCAGCACGGTAGCCAGCGTGACGTCCCGCCCAGCCGGCTGCGCCAGCGGCAGTGGCGCAGTCGCCGACGGCACGAACTCGCGCAGTGCGACGAGCTGGCACTCAGCCGCGAGGCCGGCGAAGGGGCGGAGGACGATTGCGTCCTGGGCCCCTCCGGGGGCGCCGTGGCACGCCTTGTATCTCTTGCCGGAGCCGCAGGGGCAGGACTGGCGGGGGTTGGTTTGGCCGTCGACGTGCCGGCGGGACTTCGTTTTGGTCACTCGGGCACGCTATCGCGTGCCCGAGTGACCTCGTGAGTGGCAATACGAGCTACAGCTCGTATTGCCACTCACGAGCGGGTGCCGCCTGGCACCCGCACAACCACCATGCGACGCGCGCGGGTCAGCGTCACCGGACTGAGCAGCCGAGTCAGCCGTCGTACCACCACCATCGTGGTGATCGCGACAGCCCCCGCAACCAGGTCAGTGGCCACGTGCAGCAGCACTCCATCGGCGCGGGCCTGCACCCCACTGCGCAGGTTCCACAGCATGGCCGTGCCGGCCAGCACCAGCCCGATCACCCAGATCAGCCACCATCCGATGACCAGGCGGGAGGGGTGCGGTCGATGGTCTGGGTGCTGGCCCAGTGTGGTGTGCTCCAACTCGGCGAGCGCCGCGCCCGGCACCACTAGATTCAGTCCTGGCACCAGGGCTCCCACCACCAACTGCCAGCCCGGCCGGGCAGGCCTGACCGCAGCGGCCCGGGCTGCGGTCGCTTGCGCATGCACCAGCCAACCCAGCGTGACCGCGCCGGCTAACGCGGCCGACAGCAGCGATACGACTCCGCCGGTAACCACCAGCGCATCGCTGGCGTGCAGCGGACCAGCCGGCACCGCATCGGTTCGGCTGGCCAGCAGTAGCGCGTAGCGCCACGCCTCGGCCCCCGCGGTGACCAGGGCAAGCATGGCGGTCAGTCCGAGGAGCGGCACCGCCACCGCGGCCAGTGTGCGCATCTGCTCATCCGCCGGCGTGGCCACCACAGCAACTACAGAACCCGCGGCGCCACGCTCGAGTCGGCCACCATGGGACGACCAGCAGCAGCCCAGGCACGCATCCCGCCGTCGACGTTCACCGCGTCCCAACCGGCCTGCTTGAGGTAAGCCGTGACCCGCGCCGAGCGCCCTCCCGAGCGGCACACCACGTGCACCGGGCGATCAGGAAACACGGTGGCCAGCTCGTCGAGCCGCTGCGGTACCTGCCCCATCGGGACGTGCACCGCCGTTGGCGCATGCCCGGCGGCCCACTCGTCGTTTTCACGGACGTCTAGCAAGACTGCACTGCCAGGCAGGTCGGCCACCACGATGGCCGGAACCGGGGTGGTCATGGCGCCAATGGTGCCACAACTGAGCCCTCCCGGTAGATCCAGGAGGAGTCAGCCGGTGAGTTCCAGGACCGTCAGGGTTCCGCCGTCGAGGTTGCTCACAAAGGCCTGCCGGCCGTTGGGCAGCACCGCGATACTGGTCGGGTTGGCTCCGGTCGGGATGGTCGCGGTGACCTGGTTGGTCCGGGCGTTGATCACGGTGACGCTGTTGCTGCCCTCATTGACCACGTAGGCGAACCGTCCGTCTGGAGCCCAGGCGATGTCTTGCGGATGCTGCCCGACCGGGATGGTCGCCAGCACCTTGTTAGTGTTGGTGTCGATCACTGACATGGTGCCGCCGTCATAGTTGACGTTGGCTACCAGCGGCAGGTTGGGGTGTACCGAGATGCTGTGTGGGCTGGCCCCGACCGGGATGGTCGCCAGTACCTCAAGGGTGGTGGTGTCGATCACCGAGACCACGTTGGACTCGTGGTTGGCCGTGTAGGCGCGGGTGCCGTCGCGGGAGAACGTGACCCAGTGCGGGTTCGGCGCGACCTTGACCTCTGCGATCACAGTGTTGGTGTCGGTACCGATCACCGACACCGACGCAGTGTCGTGGTTGGGGACGTAGATCCGTTTGCCGTCCCGGCTGACCGCGGCGAGATACGGGCGCGCTGGCTGCGGAATCGTCGCGACCACGGTGTTCGACGCGGTGTCGAGCACGTCAATCGAGTGGATGGTCCGCTGATCGTTGAAGATGCTGATGTATAGCGTCCGACCATCCGGCGCGAAGGCGAGGAACTGCGGCGGACCCGCTGGGATGGGGATCGTCGCGGTTACCTGGTTGACCGCCGTGTCCACCACGGTGACCACTTGAGCTTTGCCGTTCGCGATGTAGGCGTGCCGACCGTTCGGGGAGACTGCGACGAAGGCGGGACTCTTTCCGACCTGGATAATCCCGCCGAGCGCGGGTATCGCGACCTCCGGTCCAGCGTCCGCTGCGGTGTTGGGTCCAAGCTGAGGTGTCGTGTCCGCGCCCTGCGGTGGCGCGGCCAGGACGCGGCTCATCGAAACAGAAACTCCGAGGACGACCAACCCGGCCAATACGCCGGTGGCGATCATGGCCCGCCGTCGGAAAACCCGGTTCTTCGGTGCGTCTGGCGTCAATTCCGGGGGGTTAGCGGTGAGTTCCGCGGGGGAGCTACCAGCCGAGCTGAAGGGCGTCCGGTCAGCACGCGCGGGGGGCATCGAGCGCAGCGGCGGCGTGGGCTGCGACGGGACGGCATCAACCGGCGAGCCCAGCGACCGCTCAGCAAAGGCCCCGGTCAGCGCCCGCACCTCCATCTCGGCGAATTTTTCCGGGTCGGCGATGTCGTTCTTGCTGAGCACCGTGGCGAGGTAGCCGAGCGCAAACGCTATCGGCACCGAGACCAGCGCCGGGTTCTTCAGCGGGAAGATCGCGAAGTCCACACCGGGGAACATCGATTTCGCGGTACCCGACACGGCCGGCGACAAGATGATCAGCAGTACCGAGCTGATCAGACCGCCGTACATGCTCCACAGCACGCCGCTGGTGTTGAACCGCTTCCAGAACAAGGAATACAGGATCGTCGGAAGGTTCGCTGAAGCCGCCACCGCGAAGGCCAGTGCCACCAGGAACGCGACGTTCTGCCCGAGGGCGGCGATACCACCGAGGACCGCCAGGGCGCCGATGACGACGGCGGTGATACGGGCGACGCGCACCTCACGGTCGGGGTCGAGGTTACCGTGCATGATCACGTTGGCGTAGACGTCATGCGCGAACGACGCGGACGCAGTGATCGTCAGGCCGGCCACCACCGCGAGGATGGTGGCGAAGGCAACCGCCGATATGAAGCCCAGCAGCACTTCCCCACCCAGCTGGTAGGCCAGCAGCGGCGCCGCCGAGTTCTCCTGACCGGGCATGCTGGCGATCCGCTGCGGACCACCGTCGACCAGTGCCGCGGCGCCGTAACCGATCACCAGCGAGAACAGGTAGAAGATGCCGATCAGCCAGATCGCCCACACGACGGTGCGGCGAGCTTCTCTTGCCGTTGGCACCGTGTAGAAGCGCATCAGGATGTGCGGCAGTCCTGCGGTACCCAGCACCAGGGCGAGCCCCAGCGAGACGAAGTCGAGCTTGGTCGTGGTGTTCTTGCCGTATTGCAGGCCCGGCGCGAGGACGGCCTGGCCGTGCGACGACTTCGCCGCCGCCTCGCCGAGCAGGGCGGACAGGTTGAGCCCGAAAGAGCCCAATACCCAGGCCGTCAACATGCCGGCACCGATGATCAGCAGGGTGGCCTTGACGATCTGAACCCAGGTGGTGCCACGCATCCCACCGACCAACACATAAAAGATCATCAGGAGGCCGACCACCGCGACCACCAGCGCCTGTCCCGCCTTGTTCGTGACGTTGAGCAGCAGGGCGACCAGACCACCAGCGCCAGCCATCTGCGCCAGCAGGTAGAAGAAGGACACCACCAGCGTCGACACCGCCGCGGCCGCCCGTACCGGCCGCCGGCGCATCCGGAAGCTCAGCACGTCGCCCATGGTGAACTTGCCGGTATTTCGCAGCAGTTCTGCAACCAGCAGCAAGGCCACCAGCCAGGCGACCAGGAACCCGATGGAGTAGAGAAAACCGTCGTAACCGTAGACCGCGATCGCCCCGGCGATGCCCAGAAACGAGGCCGCGGACAGGTAGTCGCCGGAGATCGCGACCCCATTCTGCGGCCCGGTGAACGACCGGCCCGCCGCGTAGTAGTCAGCGGCGGTCTTGGTGCGGTGCGAGGCCCGGAACACGATCACGAGGGTGACTAGCACGAAGAAGACGAAGATTCCGCCGTTAAGCAGCGGCGACCCGACGGCGTGCTGGGCTAACGCTGCAATCACCAGGCTCCTCCTTCGACCCGCTCGCAGATCTGGCTGCCCAGCGGGTCGAGGTTGCGGCTCGCGAATCGGACATAAGCCGTTGTGATGGCGAAGGTAGAGACGAACTGGAGCAAGCCGACGATCAATCCGATGTTGACGTTGCCGATTACCTTGGTAGCCATGTAGTGCGGCGCGAACGCTGCCAGCAGGACATACAGGAAATACCAGGCCAGGAAGAACGCGGTCACCGGAAGGACGAAGCTGCGGAACCGCTGTCGCAAGGTGGCG
>JAODNG010000407.1 GCA_025465385.1 Pseudonocardiales bacterium | reverse complement strand
GAAAGCGGTGGGCATGCTGATGCTCTGGTACGCCCAGCCAATCGGCGCAATGGCCATGACGGTGCCGACGACGAGAAGTCGTCGCAACGCTGTGTGAGGTCCGCCCACCCAGCGTTGCGTCATGGCTGTGATTGTGCCCGAGCTGTGTGCCTGTGGCGATACCGGTTACTGAGCATCGGGGTCACTTTCCATGGCGAGAACGAAATTTTCCACATAGTGCAGCGCCAATTCCTGGCGATCGGTTGGGTGCGGCGCCCAGGCGAGCGCGTCACCCGCGAGACCCAGCAACTGATCCTCGGTGAGTCTGGACACGATCAGGCGAGCGAGCCCAGCTCCGTCGAGGTCCGGACGCAGGCGCCGGGCGAGGACATATTGGGTGGCCAGCTCGTCATCGTGATCTTCGTCGCTCATCCGCGGTCTCCGTTCGGCCCACCACCGTCGGTGCAGCACCATTGTGGCGGCAAGCTGTACGCCGTGCCGACGGCCGGGAAAGGAAAGACGTGAGTCGCGCTGCGCATCCGATCGAAGTCGAGTCGTACCGGATCCTTCGATCCCAGGTCGACACCGGAAGGCTGCCGCCCGGAACCCGCGCGGTAACCGAACGAATCATCCATGCCAGCGCGGACCTTGACTACGCTGCTGACCTGGTCTGCGACGAGGATGCGTTGCACGCGGGGCACCGTGCGCTGGCCAGTGGGGCGCCCCTGGTGGTCGATGTTCGGATGCTCGCCGCGGGCATCACCTCACGGCAGTGTGTGGTCGCGCTCGATCTGGCACCGGCCTCGTCGCAAGGGTTGACGCGCTCCGCGGCGGGTATCCGGGCGGCTGCTGCCGAACACCCCGAAGGAGGGGTGTGGGCAGTAGGCAACGCACCGACGGCGCTGCGCGAACTGATCTGCCTCGCCGCGGCCGGCGTGCTGCGACCGGCGCTGGTGATCGGGTTGCCGGTGGGGTTCGTCGACGCCGCGCAGGCCAAGGCGGCGCTGCGGGACTCGGGTTTGCCGGCGCTGTCCAACCGCAGCGCCAAGGGCGGAACCGCGGTCGCTGCGGCGGCGGTCAACGCGCTGTTGTGCTGGAAACCGATCCAGTGAAGCCGTACCTGGTGGGGCTGGAGCTCGCCGGACGCCGGGTCGTGGTGGTTGGCGCGGGCACCGTTTCGCAACGGCGGCTGCCACGACTGATCGCAGCCGGTGCTGAGGTGCTGCTCGTCGCACCGGAGGCCACCCCAGCCGTCGAGGCGATGGCCACGGCGGGGGAACTGCGCTGGGAGCGCCGGCGCTACGTCGACGGTGATCTGGACGGCGCCTGGTATGCGCTGGCCTGCAGCTCCGAGCCGACGGTCAACGCCGCAGTCGCCGCGGAGGCACGTCGGCGGCGGGTGTTCTGCGTCCGGGCCGACGACGCCACCGGTGGGAGCGCGGTCACCGCGGCCACCGGGGACCACGAAGGGTTGCTCATCGGTGTGCTCGCCGGGCGCCGACCGCGCCGCTCCGCTGCCGTCCGCGACGCGCTCATCGATGCGCTGCGCACTGGAGTTGTCGACGATGCCCCGGACGCCGAAGATCACGTCGCGATTCCGGGGGTGGCACTGGTCGGCGCAGGACCCGGTGATCCCGACCTGATCACCGTGCGGGGTCGGCGGTTGCTGGCTCGCGCCGACGTGGTGTTGGCCGACCGGCTGGCGCCCCGGGAGCTGCTCGACGAGCTCGGTTCGCACGTCACTGTGATCGACGCCGCAAAGGTGCCCTACGGCCGGGCGATGGCCCAGGACCAGATCAACGCGCAGCTGATCGAGCATGCCAAGGCCGGTCGGTTCGTGGTGCGGCTGAAGGGCGGTGACCCCTACGTCTTCGGGCGCGGCTTCGAGGAGGTGTTGGCTTGCACGGCCGCCGGAGTGCCGGTGACGGTGGTCCCTGGCATCACCAGCGCCATCTCGGTGCCGGCCGCGGTGGGAATCCCGGTGACCCACCGCGGGGTGGCTCATGAGTTCGTCGTCGTGTCCGGTCACGTGGCGCCGGACGATCCCGCCTCGCTGGTGAACTGGCCGGCGTTGGGACGGCTTCGTGGCACCCTGGTGCTGCTCATGGCCGTCGAGCGGATCGGTCTGTTCGCCGACGCCCTGATCACCCACGGCCGGCCCCCGGACACTCCTGTCGCCGTGGTCGCCGACGGCACGCTGCGGAGCGAGCGCGTGGTGCGCTCCACGCTGGCCGACGTCGATGCAGATGTGGCCCATGGTGGGATTCGCCCGCCGGCGATCGCCGTCATCGGTCCCGTGGTGGCGCTACACAGGCCATAGCAATCTGAGCTGGCTGACCCGCACTGGCTGGAGATGCGCGTCAGGCCGCTTGGCCCGGGCTGGCAGGGGAATCCGGCAGCTGGTTGGAATTCACCTGGTTATCTCCAACGCCGAACTCGGTATCGTGCCACCACCGGTGCATGCAGCCGGGGCACTGCAGGAACACCAGGCGCGCCTCATTGGCCAATAGGTACCGCCAGTGCAGATTGCAGCTGGTCCCGGCAGCGCAGGTCGAGCAGCCGTCGTTGCAGCAGCGGGGGCAGGGCAGCCAGGCGCGGCGGCCCAGGTCGGCATCAGGGTCCAGCATCGAAAACACCTGCCTTGCATAGCCGGTCGTAGATGGAGCGCTGCTCGGTGTTTAAACCCGAGTACAGCAGTGAATGCGCCTCGGCTTCTGCGGCGAGTACGGCAGCAGGGTCCCAGTCCGGCATCGCGTCCAAGACTGCGGTCATCCTACGGATCTCATGCGAGGTGAGATCAAAAACAAACGGCATCAGGTCGGTTTCGTGCCCCGCCTGCGGGCTGTTCGGAGTCGTGGCTGGCATGCCCATATATACCCCGAGGATGGAAATACTCAAGCCTGGTCGCGACCAGGCTTACATGCCGTTGTGACCAGGCCCACGACCAGCAAGATCGCTGGTCAGGTTCGTTTCACAGCGGACCAGCGACTGCGGCGCATCTACCGGCCCGGAGCAGCCGTGACGCTGTGATCCCCCTGTTTCTTATGTTACCCCGATTTATTGTGCTGGGACTTGCACACCGCGCCAACGGTGAGAAAGGTGATTAGACGTCGACATAACTGCTGCTAACCCCGGAAGGGCTCATCCGGCACCTCGACCATCCGACTACCCCGCTTCGCCACTGCCGATGTGGGTGCCACGGCGAACGGCGGCTCCGCCAGGCGTGACGACCCTGGGCCGAGAGGGCACCCGCCCGGGCGGGTGCTGGACAAGGAGAACGCAATGAGTCTTGCGGATAAGGCCAAGCATAGGGCCGAAGAGCTCAAGGGCAAGGGCAAAGAGGTCCTAGGGCGGGCAACTGGCGACGACGAACTCAAGACCGAGGGCAAGATTGATCAGGCTAAGGGCAGGCTTAAGCAGGCCGGCGAAAGAATCAAAGAGATCTTCAAGTAAGCGATCCACGGACACCGCCCAGGTCGCGCTCGATCGTGCCCTCCACGTAACAGGGCAATGCCGATGTCACGTTCTCACCGGCGCGGGTGGCCACAGCAGAACGGTGAGGAGCGCCGGTGACCGGTGGGGTGCACGGGATCGCGGCTCGGCGCGCTGCGCGCCAAACGATCGCTATTGCGGGTGGTCCCGATTTGTCGATCAAGACACTTGGGCCGGCCCAGATCAGGTCTCCGCTGGAGGCGCTGCTCGACGCCAGGCAGACCACCGAGCACTACGTCGACGAGGGCGATCGGGTGCTCCTCGACGACACCATGAGCATGGTCCGAGCGCGTGGCGGTTCGGTCGGCGACCTACCCAGCTTTGAGCCGGCCGGTCCGCGACGCAAGATCTTCTTCGACCCGTCCAAGACTCGGGCCGGGATCGTGACGTGCGGTGGTCTGTGCCCCGGTCTCAACGACGTCATCCGCGGCCTGGTCCGCAATCTGACTTATCACTACGGTGTGCGGCGCGTCGTCGGCTTCCGCAACGGCTACCAGGGTTTCATCCCCTCCTACCGGTATGACGTGGTGGATTTGACACCGGAGAGCGTTCGTGACATCAACGCCGACGGGGGCACCGTGCTGGGCACCTCGCGCGGGCCGCAGGATCCCCACGAGATCGTCGACTGCCTGGAGCGGCTCGGTATCAACATCCTGTTCGTGATCGGTGGCGACGGCACCATGCGCGGTGCCATGGAGATCGCTAACGTGATCGGCGAACGCGGATCGCGGATCGCGGCGGTCGGGGTGCCCAAGACGATCGACAACGACATCCCTTACCTGGATCAGAGCTTCGGGTTTCAGACCGCATTCGCACGTGCCACCGAGTCGATACACGCGGTCACCGTTGAGGCCAAATCCACTCCGCACGGCGTTGGTCTGGTGAAGCTGATGGGCCGGCACTCAGGGTTCATCGCCTGCTACGCCGCACTGGCCCGCAACGATGCCGACGTGGTGCTCATCCCCGAGGTCAGGTTCCAGCTCCGCGGGGATGGTGGCCTGCTGCACCACGTACAGCGCCGAGTGCAGGACCGCGGGTACGCCGTCGTGGTCGTCGCCGAAGGGGCTGGCCAGGAGCTGCTTGACGGCGCGCAGGCCCCAGACGACGTCCCTCGGGACGCCTCAGGCAACACCGGGCTGCGCGATGTCGGCGCGTTGCTGCGACGGCGATTCGCCGAGCACTTCGCCGCGGCCGGGATCGAAGTCAGCATCCGGTTCATCGACCCGAGCTATGCCATTCGGAGTGTGCCGGCCAACCCCTACGACAGCGTCTACTGTGTGCGGCTCGCGCAGGCCGCGGTGCACGCCGCGATGTCCGGTCGCACCGAGATGGTCGTCGGCCGGTGGCGCCGGCGATTCGTGCACATCCCGATGGCGGTGGCTGTCAGCAAACGCAACCAGGTGGACCCGCACGGTGATCTTTGGATGTCGGTCCTGGAAGCCACTGGGCAGCCAGTGCGTTTCGGCGACTGACGACGGTAGCGTCACGGTGCGCAACGCCCCCCTCTCCGTGAGGACCGAATTGGCGAATAGCTCACGTCGGCTTCCTTGCTTAGTGAGAGCATGGGATATGGACCGTGAGCAGCTGTTAGCCCTGCAAGACCCGCTCAAGCAGCAGTACCGGCACGACGCCGCGGCCGCGCTCGTCACGCTGAGTGCCGACGGCACGCTCGGCGAGGGAATCACGTGCTCGGTCCGGACAGGCAGGGCTCTGGCTGAGGCCGGTCTGCATACCGCCACCGGGGGCGATGGGCTGTCGCTGTGTTCAGGAGACATGCTGCTTGAAGCTCTGGCGGCCTGCGCGGGCGTGACGCTGCGGGCGGTGGCCACATCCCTCGGCATCCCGATCGCGGGCGGCACCATCCATGTCGAG
>JAODNG010000401.1 GCA_025465385.1 Pseudonocardiales bacterium | reverse complement strand
TCCGCGACCTCCATGCCGCTCTGCGCCCTCGATAGAGGGAGCCCAATGGTCCAAAAAGCTCGCGCGCGTGTGCGTTGCTACTTTCCGTGACGTGCACGACGCGGTACCGTCTGGGTTAGACCGCGTACGGTGGGTGACGTCCCCTCCCGCCTCCGAGGTCCGGTCCGGCAGAGTAGTGCGCTACAGGGGTGGGTGCGCTGCTCGGCTGCCGGTCGCCGGGGCCCGAGCGCGATCGATATCTAAACGGGGGGAGTAGATCATGATCCAGCTTGAGGACGTTAGCAAAGTCTACCGGATGGGCAAGGTCGAGGTACCGGCGCTCACCGGCGTCGACCTGACTATCGACGACGGCGAACTGGTCGCCATTATGGGCCCATCGGGATCGGGCAAGACCACGCTTATGAACATACTGGGCTGTCTCGATGTCCCGACCAGCGGGCGCTACCTGCTCGACGGCACCGACGCCAGCCGGCTGTCCGACAACCGGCTGGCCAAGATCCGCAGCCGTAAGATCGGTTTCGTCTTCCAGTCGTTCAACCTGGTTGCTCGTACCAGTGCGGTCCGCAACGTGGAGCTTCCACTGGTTTATGCGGGGGTGCGCGGTCGACGTAATCCCGCCCGGCATGCGCTGGCGCAGGTCGGCCTGAGCGACCGCGAAAAGCACATGCCCAATGAGTTATCCGGTGGTCAGCAGCAGCGGGTGGCGATCGCGCGGGCCCTGATTAACGACCCCACGCTGCTACTTGCCGATGAGCCCACGGGCAACCTCGACACCGCATCCAGCGGCGAGATCTTGAAGTTACTCGGCGCGCTGAACGATGCCGGCCGCACCGTTGTGCTCATCACACACGAAGAAGAGGTCGCCGCGTTCGCCAAGCGGGTGGTGCGGATGCGCGATGGGCGCGTCGAGAGTGACCGGGTGCAGCGGAGCCGGACGGAGGTCACGGCATGAACCTGCGGGAGGCGGTACGCATTGCGCTGCGCGGCTTGCGCGCAAATCGGCTGCGGTCTGTATTGACCATGCTCGGCATCATCATCGGCGTCGCAGCGGTGATCCTGCTCGTTGCCATCGGTAATGGCGTGCAGTCCTCGGTCAATGAGAAGATCCAACCACTAGCCAACTTGATCACCATCGTGCCGTCGGTCGGCAACGTGCCAGGCGGCGCCCCCCCCAAGGATTTGATCGACGCCGACGTCGCGGCGCTGCAGGATCGGTCGATGTCGCACGACATCGCCGCAGTCATCCCCGCCACCTCTGGCAAAGCGCTCGCCGAGACGGACTCCTACCGGTTCCGGACCACCGTCGTCGGCTCGACCGATCGCTGGCTCGACCTGAACAATGGGGATATGGCGGCGGGGTCGTTCTTCGACGACGCCCAGGTCCGCTCCACGGCCAGGGTGGTAGTGCTCGGTCCCAGTGTGGCGAGCTACCTCTTCGGCAATGATCCCGCGGCCGCGCTGAGCCATACCGTCAGGATCAACCGCCAGACCTTCCGGGTCATCGGCGTGATGCAGTCCGTCGGCGAGCCGGGAGACAGTGCCACGCTCATGCCACTGAACACGGCGCGCCGGTACATCTTCGGCGGCGGCGACAAGGTCAATCAGATCATCGTGCAAGCCGCCCAAGCATCGGTTGTGCCCGCCGCTGAGAATGACGTGATCCGCGTGCTCAGCGACCGACACCGGATCAAGGATACGGCGAACAGAGACTTCGAGGTGCAGTCTCTACGCAGCCGCCTCGACACCTTCAATCAGATCCTCCGAGTCCTCACTCTCTTCACGGCCGCCGTCGCGGCGATCTCGCTTTTCGTCGGTGCGATCGGAGTCCTGAACATCATGCTGGTCTCGGTGACCGAGAGAACCCGGGAGATTGGCATCCGAAAAGCGATCGGTGCCACGAGACGGGCGATCCTCGAGCAGTTCCTCATCGAGTCGCTCGTGCTGGCAGGGCTCGGCGGGGTCATTGGTATCGGGGTGGGGGTCGGGCTGTCGGTCCTCGGCTCGATCCTCGCGCCCGCGCTCGGCCCGACCTTCGCCACGTTCGCTCCGGCAGTAACCATCCCGTCTGTGGTGCTCTCGTTCGCGATCAGCCTTGTGATTGGGCTCGTCGCTGGTGGCTACCCGGCCAACCGGGCCGCGCGACTGCGGCCCATCGAAGCCCTTAGGTACCAGTGACTTCGATAGTCCCTCCACCGACACGGAAGACCCCGTAACCCGCTGCCTACTGAGGCGTTGCACAGCGTGAAGCCCGAAAACACAGGGGGACATCGTTGTGACAATGACGCAGACCAGCTCATCGATGCTGTCTTCAGCCCGGCGTTCAGGTGCCCGAGTGCTGGTGGCGCTAGGGCTGGTCGCCGTGCTCGGAGTGGCGGCTGGATGTGGCGGCGAGCCACCACCACCGCCGACGGGACGGGTCGAGCGCGGCGCGGTGGTGACGAAGGTGTCGGCCTCCGGTTCGTTGACAGCCATCAGGGAGCAGAACTTGGGGTTTCCCAAGGGCGCACAGCTCACGCAGTTGATGGTCAAAGTTGGGGATCGGGTGACCGCGGGCCAGATAGTGGCGCAGGAGGATGACTTCGCGTTCCGTCAGATCCTGGCCCAGCTGCAGGGACAGTTGAACTCCCAGCGGGCGTTGTTCGGCCAGGCCGTGGCCAACCCGACGGTGCAGGAGGCGCAGGCCACCCTGGATCAGGCGCGGGAGATCTTAGAGGCGACGCAGAAGTCGATCGCCGCGGAGTTGGCCGCGGACCAGGCGGCGACTGACCAAACGCACAAGCAGCTGGACTTCGACAGCTATCTGCTAGACAAGGCACAGGAAGCGCTGCGTGCCGATCAGGTCTCTTGCGCCGCCACCGGCGGAATTCCCTTCACCCCGCCTGCACCCGCCAACGGTGTGGGCGGTACAGGTGGTCCTAACTCCTCGGTCGGGGTGGGGCCGGCCCAGGCGGGTGTGGACGACCCCGCCCGGGTAGGACCCGTGTTTGCGGGCAGCACCGGGACAGGTGGGTCAGGTACGACAGGTTCGGGTGGCAGCGGCAACCCGGCGTGTAACCGGATCTCCACGGATCAGCAAGCGGTCGTCAACGCTCGCCGTACGGTACTGATGGACAAGGCCGCGTTGGTTGCCGCTCAGCAGAAGGAAAACGTCGATCGGACTCAGGGACAGGTTTCGATCGAGAATGCCCGCCAGGGCGTGGTCACCGCGCAGAACTCACTGGACACCGCGGTCACCGACCGCCCGTTCAATATCGATCAGCAGGTGGCGTTGGTAGCTAGCATTGCAGCCCAGGTCGAAGCGGCCCAGAGAGATGTTGAGAACACAGTATTGCGTGCGCCGGTCACCGGCACCGTCTCAGCGATCAACGGCTTGGTAGGGGAGTTCCTCCAACCCAGCACGGGTGTCAGCGCATTGGCGCCGGGCTCCACCGCCCCTATTCCCGGGCTCAGTGGCACCTCCTCCAACAGCAGCTTGTCCTTGGGTAACCCGGCTACCGGTGCTCAGCGCCCCGGTGGCACGCAGTTCATGGTTCTCGATAACATCAACACCTTCCAGGTAGTGGTCCCGTTCGAGGAGTCCGACGCCGCGAAGGTGGCACCGAACCAAAAGGTCGACGTCACCTTTGATGCCGTCCCCGACCTCACTCGGGCCGGTACCGTCGTCTCCGTTTCCCCCACCGGAAGCAACATCTCCAGCGTTATCAACTACTATGCCACCGTCGTGCTCAACGAGACCGACCCGCGACTCAAAGACGGTCTGACCGCGCAAGCGCGGGTAATAACCAACCAGGTCCAAGACGTCCTGACCGTTCCGAACTCGGCGGTTCGTAAGAGTGGCGACCAAAGCACCGTCACCATCATCGACGCGAACGGTACGCAGCAGCAAGTGAGGTTCCAGGCGGGTCTCGTCGGAGATGATCGTACCCAGGTTATCTCAGGCCTTAGAGAAGGTCAGGAAGTCGTCCTTCGCCAGGGCGTTTAGACCTCCGCACACAAAAGTTCACCCTGTGTCCCCCACACAGGGTGAACTATTGTGTTGATCAGTTCCGCTTGCGGTGGGCGGTCGCAAAAAGCTTGTGAGTTCACGCACCAC
>JAODNG010000399.1 GCA_025465385.1 Pseudonocardiales bacterium | reverse complement strand
ACCACCAACCCGGACGACTGGGCGCGAATCTCCGGCAAGAAGGGGGAGCGGATCGTCTACATTCGCACCCTCGTCACCGGCAAGAACGCCGACTCCGGCCGAGCCATCGACACCGCCACCAACACCGGCCAGTACCTGTAGGCGCCGCATAACCGCACTTGGCGGACTCAGCGGGTTTCGGGCGACCGAATAGCCCCGCTGAGCCCGCTGAATGCGAGCGAGTCAACGCCCGATCTTGGGCCAGTGCAGTCCTACGTACGGCTCGGGGTTGGCGGCGGCCCAGTGATCCAGCGCCTCAGCTAGGTGCGCGTCCATTCCGCGCTGCGGCAAGTGCGACTTCAGCACGCATACGACGATGATGTCGTGCTCAGCGGCGAAATCCTTGACGTTCTCCGTTACCAAGGCGCGACCCTCCCGGGCCGCAGCGGCGGCGACTTCCCGATCCGGGCGGGCGTTCACACCGAGGTCACGGACTCCCACGGCGTCGTGACCGCGCTCGATCAGGCGAAGGCACGTCTCCGGAGAAAACATCGCTGTGACGCACCCCACTTCGCGGCCGTATTCGGGCCTCGATTGGCCGGTCGGACCGGACCGACGGGGCTCCGGAGACGTACGCTGCGGGTATGCGCCGGATCATCGGCACCGAGGTGGAGTACGGCATCTCAGTGCCCGGGGACAGCACCGCCAACCCAGTTCTGACCTCGACTCAGGTTGTGCTGGCTTACGCCGCGGCGGCCGAAGTACCGCGAGCCAAGCGAGCCCGATGGGACTACGAGGTCGAGTCCCCGCTGCGCGACGCCCGCGGGTTCGACCTGGGAGTGCCCGGACTCGCCCAACCCGATCCGGAACTGGACGATCTGGGTGCAGCCAACGTCATCCTCACCAACGGCGCCCGGCTCTACGTCGACCACGCCCACCCGGAGTTCTCCGGCCCTGAGGTCACCAACCCGCGTGACGCGGTGATCTGGGACAAGGCCGGCGAGCGGATCATGGAAGAAGCCGCGTTACGCGCCCGTACCGTGCCCGACCAGCCGCCGTTTCAGCTGTACAAGAACAACGTCGACGGCAAGGGCGCCTCCTACGGCACGCACGAGAACTACCTGATGTCGCGCTCCACGCCGTTCACGCTGGTCATAGCGGGATTGACCCCGTTCTTCGCCTCCCGCCAAGTGTTCTGCGGGTCCGGTCGAGTGGGCATCGGGCCAGCGGGGGAGCAGCCGGGCTTCCAGCTGTCCCAGCGGGCGGACTACATCGAGGTCGAGGTCGGTCTGGAGACGACCCTCAAGCGCGGCATCATCAACACCCGAGACGAGCCGCACGCCGACGCCGACAAGTACCGGCGGTTGCACGTCATCATCGGTGACGCCAACCTCGCTGAATACTCCACCTACCTCAAGGTCGGTACCACAGCGTTGGTGCTGGATCTGATCGAAGCCGGCGAACGCTTCGACGACCTGCGCCTGGTCGATGCGGTCCGAGCAGTGCACACGATCAGCCACGACCCGTCCCTGAAGGCGACGGTGGAAGTGGCCGGTGGCCGCCAGCTCACCGGCCTGGATCTGCAACGGGCCTACCACGAGAGGGTCGCGCGGTTCTTCGCCCGCAATGGCGGCCCGGATGGCGCGACAGACGACAGTGCCGACATGGCCGAACAGGTCCTGAGTACCTGGGGTGAGGTGCTCGACGCGCTCGCGCGGGACCCGATGGAGTGCGCCGACCGGCTGGACTGGCCGGCCAAGCTCCGGCTACTCGAGGGCTACCGAGCTCGGGACGGTCTGGGCTGGGCCTCACCGCGGTTGCAGCTGGTGGATCTGCAGTACTCCGACGTGCGGATGCACAAGGGCTTGTACAACCGACTGGTGGCCCGTGGCTCAATGAAACGGCTGGTGACCGAGGAAGAGGTGCGGGCAGCTATCACCCGGCCACCGGAGGACACCCGCGCCTACTTCCGCGGTCGGTGTTTGGAGCGCTACGCCACCGAGGTGGCCGCCGCATCGTGGGATTCGGTGATCTTCGATCTCGGCCGCGAGTCACTGGTGCGGATCCCGACGCTCGAACCGCTGCGGGGTACCCGCGCGCACGTCGGCGCGCTGCTGGACGCCTCGAGCACGGCCGCGGAACTGGTCGCGGCGCTCACCCGAGGCTGATGACCGGACTGGCCTAGCGACGTTTGTCAGCGCTGGTGGGTACTGGTTGTCGGGGTTGCTGGGTAGTGTTTGGGCAGAGACAACTCGGTCCGGGAGGCGAAATGTCCCAGGAAAAGGTACAACGCCAAGGCGGCGGTGGCGACGACGAGGCCAACGATGGTGCGCCCGCTGGTCAGGAACGTCGGGAGAAGCTCGGCGAGGATGTGGACGCGATCCTTGACGAGATCGACGATGTGCTCGAAGAGAACGCCGAGGATTTCGTCCGGGCCTATGTCCAAAAGGGCGGCCAGTGACAGGCCGGTCAAGCGGTCCAGGCATCATGTTGTCCTACAGTCAGTGACTGGCGCACGACAGACTGGTACCTGAGAGAGTGCGACAACGGGAAGCTAGGAGACGATCACAGCCGATGGACCAGTCCTCGGTCGGACGCTATCCGGGCGCAGCCCTGCCGGCGTCGTACTTCATGGTGGGCAGCTCGTCATTCACCGATTTCCTTGCTGCGACGTCCCCTGAGCTGTTGCCAGGACGGGGAGTGAGCGGAGCGGGCACAGTTCCGGCTGGCGCTGAACCGGTGGTCAGCCGGCACGGCACGACCATCGTGGCGGCCGTCTTCCGCGGTGGAGTGCTCATCGCGGGGGACCGCCGAGCGACGGCCGGCAACCTGATAGCCCAGCGCGACATGGAGAAAGTGTTCGTCGTCGATGACTACTCCGCGGTGGGTATCGCCGGGACGGCTGCCGTCGCGGTGGAGATGGTGCGATTGTTCGCCGTCGAACTGCAGCACTACGAGAAGATCGAAGGGGTGCAGCTGACCCTGGACGGCAAAGCAAACAGGCTCGCCGGCATGGTTCGGGGCAACCTCGAAGGTGCCATGCGGGGGCTGGCGGCGGTGCCGCTGTTCGTCGGCTACGACCTTGATACGACCGATCCGGACCGGGCCGGTCGCATCGTCTCCTACGACGTCGTCGGCGGCCGGTACGACGAAACGCTCGGATACCACTCGGTGGGCTCAGGTTCGTTGTTCGCCCGCTCATCGATGAAAAAGCTGCATGATCCGATGATGGAGAGCGACGCCGCCGTCCGGGTCGCCATGGAGGCTCTCTACGACGCCGCCGACGACGACAGCGCGACCGGCGGGCTGGACCCGGTCCGCCGGATCTACCCCGTGGTGGTCACGGTGACCGCGGCGGACGGGGCCGTCCGGATGTCCGACGAGCAAGCCGGTCACGTCGCCGATCTGGTGGTGGAAACCCGCAAACACAAACCCGGTGGCTGACGCCGCCTCGCCCTTCTTCCCACAAGATCCGTCTCACCCAGGAGCTCCCGCTGTGACGATGCCGTTCTACGCCTCGGTCGAGCAGGTCATGCGCGACCGCTCGGAGCTCGCCCGCAAGGGCATCGCTCGAGGTCGCGGTGTCGTCGTGCTCAGTTACTCCCGCGGGGTGCTGTTCGTCGCCGAGAACCTGTCCACCGCACTGCATAAGGTCTCGGAAATCTACGATCGCATCGGCTTCGCCGCCGTCGGCCGTTACAACGAGTACGAGAACCTCCGCCAAGCCGGGATCCGGCACGCCGATGTCCGCGGCTACTCCTACGACCGGCGGGATGTGACCGGACGGGCCCTGGCCAACGCCTACGCGCAGACTCTGGGCACGATCTTCTCAGAGCAGCACAAGCCCTTTGAGGTGGAGCTGTGCGTGGCCGAAGTGGGCGCCAACCCGGACTCCGATCAGCTTTACCACCTGACCTACGACGGTTCGATCGGTGACGAGCCGGACTTCGTCGTGATGGGCGGCCAGGCTGACGTCATCTCCACGGCGCTCAAGGAATCCTTCCGGCAGGAGATGGACACCGCCGAGGCCGTCGCCGCCGCGGTGGCCGCCCTGAGCTCAGTCTCCACCAGCGTCAACGGGGCCGGCACTCGCACTCTGGGAGTCGGTCAGCTCGAGGTCGCGGTGCTGGACCGGTCCCGTCCACGCCGGGCCTTCCGCCGCATCACCGGGGCTGCTCTCACCGCACTGCTCAGCAGCACCGACATCCCGACCGCTGAGGCTGCGCCTACCGAAGACGCGGGCGCGACGCCAGCGGAGTCACCCACCGAAGGCGACGGTGCCGACGGGGAGCCCGGCACCGGCCTCTGACGACGTGGTCGTCCTCAGTCCTCCGGGTCCGGCCGATACACCGTCAGCGCAGCGGGTCGGGTGAAGAAGCGGAACTTGCGGCCCTCCGCGATGACCTCACCGTCAGTGGCTAGCGCTAGCGGCCGTCCGAGGACCTCTACTCGCAACTCGGCACTTTCCCGCTGGACGTAGGTGCGGCTGCGCTGCAGCGCTCCGGCCAGCGCCCCCACGACAAACCGGGTCCGGGACAACCACACGTCGGCACGGACGTAACGAACGTCGATCAGCCCGGAATCCAGCCGGTGTCGGGCCGCGGCGGCGAAACCGCGGGGCCGGTAGAGCCCGTTGCCCACGAACACCAGCCACACCTTGCGGGGAATGCCGTCGATGCGGGCCACCAGCGGATCCGCCTCTCGGAGTACTCGGATCAGGGCGAGTGCGGCGGCCGGCCATTTACCCCAGTGCGCTTCCCCGCGCTCGCGCAGCTGTACCAGGTCCGGGTATCCACCGAGGCTGGCGGTGTTGACGAACGAGTGTGGCGGCGCGTCGTCGATCTGCACCGCGCCCAGGTCCACCGCGATCGCGCTGCCGTCGCGCACCGCCTCGACAACGTCAGACAGCTCGGCCACTCCGATGTCGCGAGCGAAGTGGTTCAGCGTGCCGGCCGGCACCACCACCAGCGGCAATCCCCGGCTGGCGGCCACCGCCGCGACGGCCGCCACCGTGCCGTCGCCGCCAGCGACGCCCAGTGCACGCACCGGTTCCTCGGCCGCGTCCAGCTCTGCCTCCAACTGCTTGGCCAGATCGCCGTCAGGTTCGGCGAACAACAGCCGGGCTGCCGGCCAGACAGCGGCCAGCTCCGCGCTGGGGTCCTCACCCTCAGGTCCGGAGCAAGGGTTGATCATCACCCACAGGCCCGCACCGTCGGGCAGCGCGGGCACCTGCGCCCGGTAACTGCTCTCGGCGGATTCACCGATCCGCAACGGCCACCACAACCGGGTGGCCAGCGCGATACCGGTGCCCATCAGCGCGCCGGCAGCCACATCGGAAGGCCAGTGCGCTCCGGTATGCACCCGGGAGTAGGCCACCGCTGCCGCGACCGGAGCCACCGCCAGCCCGACCGCGGGGTTTTCCATCGTCACCGCAGTGGCGAATGCCGCCGCCGACGCCGCGTGGCCGGAGGGAAACGACGATGATCTCGGGTGATTGCGCAGAGCCAGCCGGCGCGCCACTGGGAGATCGTCGTAGGCCGGCCGGCGGCGCGGCAGCAACGGTTTGGCCAGGGCGTTGATGGTGCAACTGGCCCCACCGATCGCCGCCACTCCGCGCAGTGCGCCGCGCCGGGTCGAACCCTTGCGGCTGGCCAGCACGGCAGCCACCGCCAACCACAGCAAGCTGTGGTTGGCGGCCGTGGAGAGGGCCCTCAAAACACCGTCGGCCGGCCAGTGCGGGATTATCGCGCTGCGGCGTACCAACTCTCGGTCGACCCGGTTGATCTCTTGCGCTACTTTGCGCAACCAGTCCTGCACCGTTACAGCTTAAGTGAGCCCGTACGGAGGCCCTGCAGGACGCCTCCAGCGGCCTAGGGTGGAAGGCATGCAGCGGCGAATCTTCGGCATTGAAACCGAGTTCGGGGTTACCTGCACCTTCCATGGCCAGCGCAGGTTGTCCCCGGACGAGGTGGCCCGTTACCTGTTTCGCCGAGTGGTGTCGTGGGGTCGCTCATCCAATGTCTTTTTGCGCAACGGCTCCCGGCTCTATCTCGACGTGGGCTCACACCCGGAGTACGCCACCGCCGAATGCGACGACCTGGCTCAGCTGGTGACCCACGACAAGGCCGGCGAACGGATCCTCGAGGACCTGCTGGTCGACGCCGAGCGGCGGCTGGCCGACGAGGGTATCGGCGGGGACATCTTCTTGTTCAAGAACAACACCGACTCCGCGGGTAACTCCTACGGCTGCCACGAGAACTATCTGGTCGGGCGAGCCGGTGAGTTCTCCCGGATCGCCGATGTGCTGCTGCCCTTCCTGGTGACCCGGCAGCTGATCTGTGGCGCGGGAAAGGTGCTGCAGACACCGCGCGGCGCGGTGTACTGCCTGTCGCAGCGCGCTGAACACATCTGGGAGGGGGTTTCCTCGGCGACGACCCGGTCCCGCCCGATCATCAACACCCGCGATGAGCCACATGCCGACGCCGAGCGGTACCGCCGCCTGCACGTCATCGTCGGGGATTCGAACATGTCAGAGGTGACCACCTTGCTCAAGGTCGGCACCGCCAACCTGGTCTTGGAGATGATCGAGGAGGGCGTCGCATTCCGTGACTTCACCTTGGACAACCCGATCCGGGCGATCCGCGAGATCAGCCACGACCTCACCGGCCGGCGCGGGGTGCGGTTGGCCGGCGGACGCGAGGCCTCGGCGTTGGATATCCAACGGGAGTACTACGCGCGTGCTGCGGATCACGTCGCACAGCGCGGGTCCGACCCGCTGACCGATCGGGTCATGGAGTTGTGGGACCGCACTTTGAACGCGGTGGAGCAGCAGGATCTCGGCCTGATCGACCGTGAGATCGACTGGGCCATCAAGCACCGGCTGATTGAGCGCTACCGAGCCAAGCATCGGATGGACCTGTCCAACGCGCGGATCGCTCAACTGGACCTTGCCTACCACGACATCCGGCGCGGCCGCGGGCGGTTCGACCTGCTGCAGCGCAAGGCGCTGGTCGACCGGGTAACCGACGACGGCGAGATCGAGGCGGCCAAGGACACCCCGCCGGCCACCACCCGGGCTAAGCTCCGCGGCGACTTCATCGCCGCCGCTCAGGCCGCCGGCCGCGACTTCACCGTGGACTGGGTGCACCTCAAGCTCAACGACCAGGCCCAGCGGACCGTGCTGTGCAAAGACCCGTTCCGCGCCGTCGACGAGCGCGTGGAGCGACTCATAGCGTCGCTATGAGCACCTGACACCTCACTGGCCACGCCATACCGGTGGCC
>JAODNG010000378.1 GCA_025465385.1 Pseudonocardiales bacterium | reverse complement strand
GCGGGTGTGCTGGGGCCGCTCATCGTCAACGCGATCGCCGACGCCCAGACCCGGGCTGGGCACACCGGCCCCGCCAGGTACATCCTGTCGTTCTCGATCATGATCGGGCTGCTGGTGGTCGGGTTCGTGGCCAACGAGCTGATCGGACCCGTAAAGCCGAAGGTCCATGAGCGCGCCGCACCGCGGCAGGCCGCGAGCCTGGCGGACCGGGGTAGGTCGTGACCGAGGTCCGAGAAGGCATGCCGGTGAACGAGCCAACCAATCGGGCACCGCTGATGGTTCTCGCCTGGCTTTGGGTTCTCGCGCCATTCGGCTACGGGGTCTACGAGCTCCTGGTGAAAATCCCCGCACTGTTCGGGAGCTGAGCGGTGGGAGCAGGGCTCTTGCCGCTACGCGGCCGGGCGGCCCTGGTGACCGGCGCGAGCCGCCGCGCCGGAATCGGACACGCCATTGCCCGCCGGCTTGCCGCGCTGGGCGCCAGCTTGTTCGTGCACCGCTACACCCCGCACGACCAAGCCCAGCCCTGGGGAGCCGATCCGGGAGGCCCGCGCGCGGTCATCGACAGCGTCACTGACGCGCTGGCCGGCACCGCGGTCCTCCACCACGACGAGCTCGACCTCGCCGACCCAGGCGCACCACACCAGCTGATCACCACCGCAGCCCGCGCGCTCGGACACCTGGACATTCTTGTGTGCAACCACGCCTGCAGCGGCAACGACGGGTCACTCGACACACTTGACGCGGACATGCTCGACGCGCACTGGGCTGTCAATACCCGCTCCACCATCTTGCTGGCCCAAGCCTTCGCCGCGCAGCACGACGGCCGACCCGGCGGCCGGATCATCTTTATGACCTCCGGGCAAGACCTCGGTCCGATGCGCGGCGAAGTGGCCTACGCTGCGAGCAAAGGCGCGCTCGCCTCCATCGCTCGCACCCTGGCCGACCATCTCGCCGATCAGTTGATCACTCTCAACACCGTCAATCCCGGCCCGGTGGACACCGGCTGCGCACCACCTGAAGTGCACGAAGCCCTCCGCCACCGTTTCCCCCAAGCACGCTGGGGCGTCCCCGACGACCCCGCCCGGCTCATCGCCTGGCTGACTACCGACGACGCAGCCTGGGTCACCGGACAAATAATCAACACCGAAGGCGGCTTTCGGCGATGGAACTGACCCTGGGTAAGCGGCAAGTTACCGTCAACCGGGAAGCTGGATGCGCAGGGCCGCTCCCGGCTCGGATCGGTTGAGCAGCTCCACCCGCCCGCCGTGGGCCGCAGCGATCTCACTCACCAGCGCCAGCCCGAGCCCGTACCGCCGTCTAGTCTGCGATGGCCCAGGCCTGCCGGAGACGAACCGCTCGAACAGCCGTGGCGCCAGTTCGGGATCGATCCCCGGGCCGTCGTCGCAGACATCGACGAGAACATGCCCATTGCGGGTGTGCACCGCCACGGTCACTTCATGCTCGGCGTGCCGAACGGCGTTGTCTACCAGCGCGGTGACCGCGCGCCGCAACGCTACCGGCGAGCCCGACGCCCGGACCGGCCCGGCATCGTGTTGCGGGCCGGTCAGCTGGATGTCCCGTTCAGCCGCCTGCGGGGCCGCTGCGGCGAGCACTCCGGTGGCGAGCTCGGTGAGGTCGACCGTCTGACGGGATTGCGAGGCGACCGGGTCCGCGGCCACCAGCAGGTCCTCGAGGATCTCGCCGAGCCGGGTGCTGTCGGCGACGATGCCCTCGATGTCGGGCAGTAGCGCAGCGGGCCCGGCCTCTACACCGCTGCGCAGCCGCCGGCGAAGCAGCTGGGCACGGGTGCTGAGCAACGTCACCGGGGTCCGCAACTCGTGCCCGGCGTCGGCGACGAACCGGCGCTGCAACGCCAGCGCGGCGGACAACGGCCGCAGTGCGCGGTGCCCCAGCCAGGTCCCGGCCGCCGCGGCGAGCAGTAGCCCGACCCCGCTACAGACCAGCAAGGTGGCGATCAGCTGGTCACGCTCGGAGTGGTTGGCGGTGAGGTCCAGGATGCCCTGCGCGACCGTGCCGTCAGGCTGGCGCAGGGTCTCGATCCGGTAGTCGACGTGACCAATCCGGACCTCTTTGGATTCCCGGGAACCAACCGTTGTGGCCCGGGCGATCGCCCCGGTGTCGGGCAATCCCGTGGGCATACCCCGGGTTACCGCCTTCCCCTCCGGCCCCTGAAGTGCGAGCCAGATCCCGGCGGGCGGGTCGATGGCGTCGTCGGCGCGCGTCACGGCCGCGTCAAGCAGGGTGGTGGCGGCGTGGCGCTGGCTGCTGAGTACCACGGCCACGGCGGCGGCGGACAGCAGGACGACGATCGTCGCGGCCAGCAACGCGGCCTGCAACCCGAGCCGTATCGCCGCCCGGCGCAGCAGTACGGACTCAACGCGGGAGGCCGGGGTCATCGGCGCGGGTCCCGGCCGAGACGGTAACCGCGGCCGCGCACGGTGTCCACGATGCCTCGCCCGAGCTTGCGCCGCAGATAGTGCACGTAGGTGTCGACCACGATCGGGCTTTCAGCCTCGGTGAACACGCCGGTGAGCAGGTCGGCGCGGCTGAATATCTGTCCGGGCCGACCGGCCAGCGTGGCCAGCAATCCGCACTCCCGTTCTGAGAGCTGGACCGGTTCGGCGCCGGCGCCGGCCTGGTCCGGGGCAGCGGAGACTTCACGGGTGTCGAGGTCGAGTAGGTACGCGCCGACCGGCAGCATCCGGGCGACGTCGAGGTGGCGCCGGCGCAGCGCCCGCAGCCGGGCGAGTAGTTCGTCGACGTCGAAGGGTTTAGCCAGGTAGTCCTCGGCGCCGGCATCGAGCCCGGCGACCCGGTCTACGGTGGTGCCGCGCGCCGAGAGGATCAGCACCGGGGTAGTGACTCCATGGCGGCGCCACTGTCTCATCAGGTCCAGGCCCTCGATGGCTGGTAACCCGCGGTCCAACACGATCACGTCAAAGCTGCGGGTGAGGCCCAGGTGCAAGCCGCGCTGCCCGTCGCCGGCGACATCGACGTGGTAACCCTCGTCGGTGAACAGCGCGGCGAGGATGGCGCTGAACTCAGGTTCGTCCTCGACGAGGAGCAGTCGAAAGCCGCCTGCGGCGGGTGGTGGGATCGAGTCCACAGCGGCCATCTTCGTCCCCGCCGAGATCCGGGTACAGCGAACAGCGGCATTGTCGGGCTTCACAGGGT
Organism: Pseudonocardiales bacterium; assembly: GCA_025465385.1. GTDB lineage: Bacteria > Actinomycetota > Actinomycetes > Mycobacteriales > Pseudonocardiaceae. The sequence continues at coordinate 2,046 of JAODNG010000378.1, read as the reverse complement.
TCTCCAAGGCCGCTCTAAAATTTAAGGTGCACGCTGAGGGCCATGAACCGCTCCCAAACTAGTGCGGCTGGCCGCCCGCGAACGCGGTCCTTCACGGGTCGTCAAGGTGACCCGTCGGTGAGGAATCGATCTTCTATGCAGCCAGCCGCCCGCTCTGGTCGTGCCACAGGAAGCAGCCTGATTGCGCGGCTGGTCGGCGTCGTGGGGTGCCTTGCGGTCGCCGCTATTCACGTCATCGACCAAGGTGGCGTGCCCGGCACCAAAGGCCCGGAATATGTCCAGCTCTTGTACTACGCGCTGGAAGTCGCCGGCGTCTTGGTGGCGGCACTGCTGCTGACCAAACACGCACGAGTGGGGTGGTTACTGTCGCTCGGGGTCGCAGCCGGCCCCATCGTGGGCTACGTGCTGTCCCGCGGACCAGGGCTGCCCAACTACACCGATGACATCGGCAACTGGGGAGAACCCCTCGGGGTCGTCAGCCTCGTCGTCGAGGGCATCCTGCTGATCCTCGCCCTGGTATCGCTGCGTTGGTATGCCTCATCAGCGAACAATCCGGTGCCCGGCGGACGATGAAGCCATGAACCACGTGTTCCGTCACGGATTCTCATCATCGCCGTGGTCGTGACCCTCACCTGCCGTCGTCGGTGCCGCTGTGCTGATCGTGATCGGTTTGCGCTCGGTGATCAGCGGGCAGGCGCAACAAGAGTTTTGGTACCAGGCCGTCCATCAACTACCGCTGGCTGAAATTCTGATCGACGGCCAGGTCGACGCCGTTCGCCGGAAACTACTGGTGGGTCGGCTTGCCAGCGCGCAGCGCCTCGATCGCCTTGGTGATCCACGCGCGGCGAGTATCGGCCTTCTTTGCCTCATCGATTCGTTATCATGCGCGAACGCGTCCGCGAGATCGGCTGGCGCGATGACCTCACGTGGCGCGGATGCATACACCAGCGAACCCAGCGAGGATTGAGCATTAACGGCGTCGAAGAGTACGACTACGTCGTCGTCGGCGGTGGTTCGGCGGGATGCGTGCTGGCGGCCCGGCTGTCGGAGCATCCGTCGGTCACGGTGTGCCTCCTCGAGGCCGGTCCGTCCGACGTCGACGACCCGAAGATCCTGGCGCTGGAGCGGTGGCCGCAGCTGCTCGGGTCCGGCTACGACTGGGATTACCCGATCGAGCCGCAAGCCCACGGCAACAGCTTCGTGCGGCATTCTCGCGCCAGGGTGCTCGGCGGGTGCTCCTCGCACAATTCCTGCATCGCGTTCTGGACGCCACGCGAGGACCTCGACGAGTGGGCCGCAATGGGATGTACAGGCTGGGGCGCCGACGACTGTTGGCCGCTGATCGCGCGGTTGGAGGCCAACGACGGTCCTGGCGATCATCACGGCCGCTCCGGCCCCGTGATGCTGCGGCAGATCCCGCCACAAGATCCGTGTGGTGTCGCGGTCCTGGCCGCCGCGGCCGCGGTCGGGTTACCCACCGTGCGCTTTAACGAGGGCGCCACTGTCACCGAGGGAGCCGGCTTCTTCCAGATCAACGCCGACGAGCACAACACCCGCGTCTCATCCTCACGTGGGTACCTGCACCCGATCATCGGTCAGCGGCGCAACCTCGTCGTGCGCACCGACTCCTGGGTCAGACAGGTGCTCTTCGACGCCCATAAGCGGGCGACCGGCGTCGAGTATCTCGAACCGGGTCGGTACGCCACCGTGCACGCCCGGCGGGAGGTGATCCTGTCCGCCGGGGCGATCGACAGTCCAAAGTTGCTCATGCTGTCCGGTATCGGCCCGGCCGAGCAGCTGCGCGACGTCGGCATCGACGTGCTGGTCGACAGCCCTGGCGTCGGGTCCAACCTCGACGACCACGTCGAAGGCCTGGTGATGTGGGAGGCGTCGCGGCCGATGGTCACCCGCTCCACCCAGTGGTGGGAGATCGGGTTGTTCACCCGAACCGAACCGGGCCTCGACCGTCCCGACCTGATGCTGCACTACGGCTGCGTGCCCTTCGACATGAATACCGTGCGCTGGGGCTACCCCACCACGTCCAAC
>JAODNG010000328.1 GCA_025465385.1 Pseudonocardiales bacterium | reverse complement strand
GGACCCCACGAGCTCTTCGTAGTTCTTGCTGGAAGCCCATGAGATGAACTTCCAGGCATTGCCCTTTTTCGCACTCGCCTGCTGGATGCTCCACGACCACGCGTAGAGCCAGCCCGAGCTGGGCGTCTCGACCACCGGCGCGGGGGCGTACCCGATCTTTCCCCGCACCGGGGAGTTGGCTGCCTCGAGAGAGCCCGCGGCGGAGGTGGCGTCGTACCACATGGCGGCGTTGCCCTGGATGAGGTCGTTGAGGCACTCGGTGTAGCCGGCTTGCGGCGCTCCGATCTCGCCGTGATGGCGAACCAGGTCCACGTAGAATTGGGTGGCTTTCTTGAAGGCCGCGCCGTTCACCTGGGGTTGCCAGTCCTTGGTGAACCACGTCCCGCCAAAGGTGTTCACGACGGTGGTCAGTGGGGCGAAGAGCTGGCCCCAGCCCGGCTGGCCGCGTAGGCAGATCCCAGCCATCCCCGGCTCGGCGTGGTCGACCTTCGCCGCAATGTCGCCAACTTGGGTCCACGTCGGTTTCGCCGGCATTGTTACGCCCTTTGCCGCGAGCACGTCCTTGCGATACATGAGGAAGGATGATTCGCCGTAGAACGGCTCACCGTAGAGCTTCCCGTCCTGCGCTGTCAGTGACGCCGTCATGGGCCCGAGAATGTCCGCCTGATTGAACGTGGGGTCGGCTGCGACGTAGCGGTCCAGTGGGGCGATCCATCTGCTCTTGGCGTAAATCGGTATCTCGAAGTTGCTTAGGGTAGCAACGTCGTACTGCCCGGCCTGGCTGGAGAACTCCTGGCTGATCTTGTCCCGTACGTCATTCTCCGGCAGGACGGTGAAGTTGACTGTGATGCCGGTGTCCTTGGTGAAATGCTTCGCGGTGAGCTGTTGGAGATCGACCATCTGTGGGTTGTTGACCATCAGCACGTTGATGCTGTTGGGGCCGCCGCCACCCGCGCCACCGCCCCACCCAGCGCATCCGCTCACGACCAGAGCCAGCGTTGCCGTCACCACGGCCAGTGTCGATCGCACGCGTCTACGCACCGGTCGGTCCTCCACCACTTGGGAAGAGCGATGTCGATCCGGTCTGCTCATAGGAGCAGGCCGGATCTCATACGAGACACGAGTGTGATATGCCACACAGGCGCCGTCAAGGGCGTGTGCGATAGTGGGCGGGTCATCGCTCAAATGAGCAGGAGGTGTGATGGCAGATCAGGTCGGGGGGCCCGCTCAGGTGGTGCTCACTGCGTCAGTCGCGCGCCGCTACTACCTCGACGGGCGGTCCAAGGTCGAGATCGCCGAGGAGTTCGGACTGAGCCGCTTCAAGGTGGCACGGCTCATCGACGCGGCACGGGACAGCGGGCTCGTCCGGATTGAAATCCATCACCAAGGCGAGATCGACGTGAATCTGTCGGCACATGTCCAGGACAGGTTCGGGCTGCAACACGCGATCATCGTTGACACGCCGGACGACCACGCCGAGTCGCTGCGCCAGCATCTGGGACGAGCTGCAGCCGAGTTGCTCAGCGAGGTGATCACCCCTCGAGATGTGCTCGGTCTTGCCTGGGCACGCTCGGTCAGTGCGATGGCCAAGTCCCTGCCGCGGCTGCCCGGCATCCCGGTCGTCCAGTTGACCGGGGCCCTCTCGCTACCAAACGACGACGACTGCTCCGTCGACGCCGTGCGGGACGTGGCACGCGCATCGGGCGGGCGCGCATTCCTCTTCTACGCGCCCTTCACAGTTCCCGATGCCACCACTGCCCGGGCTCTGCGCCAACAGCCGGAGGTGGCGCGAACCTTTGGCCAGTTACCCTTTGTTACCAAGGCCGTTGTCGGGGTTGGGCTCTGGGAGTGTGGCCAGTCAACCCTGTATGACGCAGCGGAGGAATGCGACCGGCGAGCGTTGCGCCACCTCGGCGTCTGTGCCGATATCTCAGGCGTCTTTGTCTCAGCCGACGGCGAAGCGGTGCAGACCGACCTCGCGGAGCGCATGATCGGCATCACCGCGGAACAGATGCGAGCAATACCGGAAGTCATTGCCATCCCATACGGCACGGCTAAGGCGCCCGCCGTGCGGGCCGCTCTCCGCAGCGGGCTTGTCAGCGGCCTCGTGACGCACACAGCACTTGCTCACGCCTTGCTCGACAACGGATGAGGGGCACTTTCTACAAGGGCGGACAGGTCTCGGAGGCATTGGTGTCCGATCGGCAACAATCCGAGATCCCGCTACTAGGAGGCACCGCCAACCGTGGGAAGGTCGTGCGAGCCGGCAACACAGTACGTCGGCCGCTTCGACGAACCAGCCCGGCGACCCACGCCCTGCTGTGCCATCTGACGGATATCGGATTCGACGGTGCCCCACGCTTCATCGGCATAGATTCGCAGCAGCGAGAAGTGCTTTCGTACATCCCAGGAACAGCCGTGACGCCACCGTATCCCGACTGGGCGCTCACCGATGAGGCCCTTGTCAGTGTGGCGGAACTCCTGCGCGCGTACCACCAGGCCGCCCGCACCTTCGATCCCACTCCTTATGCCTGGCCGTCGTCGCCCCCGGAGGTTTATAAGGGCGATCTGATCAGCCATAACGACCCCAACTTGGATAACGTCGTGTTCCGTGCCGGTAAAGCCGTGGCGCTCATAGACTTCGACCTCGCGAGCCCAGGTTGCAGATTGTGGGACATCGCATGTGCAGCGCGGCTCTGGGCACCGCTACGACCTGCCTGCTATATCAGTGACGTCCGGTGCGGCCGAGTGCTCGACCGGTTCCGGCTATTCGTAGACAGCTACGGGCTGGGTAACGCCGACCGACTACGAGTCGTGGACGCCGTTGCGCAGAACCACGATTGGTGCTATGACAACGTCCGGAACAATGCTGCGCACGGCCATCTCGCTTTCTCTGAATATTGGAATGCAGCGGCGACGGAGCGAGCTGACCGGATTTGCCAGTGGTACGTCGAGAACGGACCAGCCCTGCAGGCCGCACTCGTCTGATCGAGTAGGAAGTGCCCGAGGATTGTGACGAGGCGAATTCCCCGACTCCGTCTTGGATCAGTGGAGAGGTTGAGGAGCGAGCGTCAGAGGTACGGATCCGGCAGGTCGCAGGGTGATGCCGGTGGACAGTGCCACGGGGCCGGCCGGGGCGTGCAGGCCGAAGGTGCGGACGATGCTGGCGGTGGCCAGGGTCGCCTCGAGCATGGAGAAGTACTGGCCGATGCAGGCTCTTGGGCCACCGCCGAACGGCAGGTACGCGTAGCGGTGACGCTGCTTTTCCTGCTCGGCGGTGAACCGGTCGGGATCAAAGCGCTGCGGCTGTTCCCATATCCGTGGGTCGCGGTGGGTGACCCACGGGCTCACGAACACGTCGGCACCCGGCGGCAGGTGGTAGCCGTCGATCACCTCTTCCTCGGGAATCTGCCGCCCCATCCCGTAGGCCGACGGGTACAGCCGCATCGCTTCTTTGACCACCTGGGTGGTGTAGGTCAGCGCGGCGATCCGCTCCACGGTCGGTGTCAGATTGCCAGCGCCGAGCACCTTCTCGGCCTCGACGCGCACGCGCTGTTGAACGTCGGGATGGCGGCCGAGCAGATGCAGCGCAAACGTCAGCGCGGTCGCGGTCGTTTCGTGGCCGGCGAGCAGGAAAACCAGCACCTGATCACGGACCTCGGCGTCGTCAAGTGCGTCAGCGCCGACGGCATCAGGTTCGCGGGCGCGCAGCAGCAACGACAGCAGGTCTTCGTCGCGGCCGGCGGCGGTGGTGGCGCGGCGACGGTCGATGATGTCCTCCACTACCTCGTACAGTTGCCGTTGGGCACGTCCAGCGCGGTGGTTGGCTGGGGTCGGCCAGCTCGCCGGCAGGCGCAGCGGCGATTGGGAACGGCGCAGGACATGCGCGCTGATCACCGGGAAGGCGTCCCGCAGCGTTGGCGTGGCCTCGTTGAGGTCATCGCCGAACAGCACCCGTCCGATCACGGCAAGCGTCAGGCGCATCATGTCCTCGGCTGCGTCGACCGTGCCGCCGTGCCGGGCGCTGGCGCGCCAACGATCGATCAGTGCCGCGGTCTCCTCAGCCATCACATCGACGTAGCCAGCCACCCGACTGCGGGTGAAGAGCGGCTGGATGAACCGCTTTTGACGCTGCCAGCGCTCACCCTCACTGGTCAAAATGCCATCGCAGAACATCGCAGCGGTCTCCCGGTAGAACAGGTTGCCCTTGGTGTAGCGCCGACCCGTGCCGGTCAGCACTTGCCGCGCCCCTTCAGGGGAGAACACCGCATACATCACGATCCGCAACCCGCGTGGGCCAGCCGAGAAGCGAACGACGTCGCCGTAGCGGCGGTGGGCCTTCTCCAAGGTTCCCAGCAGGTCGCGGCGCAGATCCAGAGCTGAGCCAAGCAGCGGGATGCCGGCGGGGCCTGGTACGTCCCATCGCGGGGTGGTGGCGGTCAGACGGGTCATCATGGGCTTCCCTCTCGGGCGAGGTAAACGCCGGGTCACGGCCTTCATATACAGAGACCCGTCGAACTCGCAGTGATACTTCACCTAAAAAGTAGGGATCCTCGATGGCAGGTACAGAACTGTATAGCCGAACGCTGATCGTAATCGATCTATCCGCCGCGACGACCATGGATACCACCAGTTTGTACGGCTTTTCCGCGCCATGCTACCAACGCGACCGTCGGCGAGGTCATGGCGCACGTCTGTGAGCCACGGGCACGGGCTGGTCACCGCCGCCAGCATCAACGCTCGTGGGCCGGAGCCTGGAGACCTTCGCCCGGTGCCGGCCTACCTTGTTGCAGGCGGACTCCTGCGTTGGACGAACTGGACGAATGAGGACGCCCGCACGGCATATCGTCAACCTGTGTGTCTATCTTCAGGCTCTTCATGAGCGCAATGTTGCCTTCTACAAGCGACACGGTTTCCAGATAACCTCAAAAACTGCATCAAACCGTGGCGAGCCGCCGTGCTGGGGCATGATCCGACCCTAACCATACTGATCGTCACCTCGTGGTTATTCACGACGTCACCTATCCGCGAGCTCGATGATCGGGTACTCGGGCCGCCACATGGCCTGGTGCACCTGCCGGACCGCGTTGTCCACGGGCACCTGTGCCAAACCCTGCTCGGCCGCCGCGACCGCGACCGCGACAGCTACGGCGGCGGAGACGGTGCGTAGATCCTCGATCGGCGGGAGCAGCGGCCCTCCGGGGCCGGTAGCGTCCGACAGTCGGGCAACGGCGTTCGCGGCGGCGGCGATCATTGGTTGGTTGATCCGTCGGGCACGCGCCACCGTGACGCCGAGGCCGAGTCCGGGGAAGACCAGGGCGTTGTTGGCCTGGGCAATGCGATGGGTGATCCCGCCGCGGACGACCGGCGGGAACGGGCTGCCGGTGGCGACCAACGCCCGGCCGTCTGTCCACCGGATCAGGTCCTCGGGCTGCGCTTCACATTTCGATGTCGGATTGGACAGCGGCATGATGATCGGCCGCTCGGTGTGCACGGCCATCTTCCGGATAATGGCTTCGGTGAACACGCCGGCCTGCGCCGAGGTGCCGATGAGCATGGTGGGACGCGCCGCCGCCACAACGTCGGCGAGGGTGACCGTGGTCTCCGCAGCGGTGGACCAGCCGGCCACCTCCACCGCGCTGCGCGCGTACGGGAGCTGGAAATCGCGCAGGTTGGGTGTGTCGTCGATCAGCAGGCCCCGGCTGCCCAGGGCGTAGAAGCGCGCGGTGGCCTCGGCGTGGGACAGTCCTTCGCTGATCATGGCATCGCGCATCATGTCGGCGATGCCCAGCCCGGCGGTACCCGCGCCGTGGATGACCACCCGCTGGTCACGTATCCGGGTCCCCGCCGCCCGTACCGCGGACAACGCCGCGGCCAGCACGACCGCGGCGGTGCCCTGCAGGTCGTCGTTGAAGGTGCACACTTTATCGACGTACCTGGCCAGGATGCGTCGCGCGTTGCTGGCGCCGAAGTCTTCCCAATGCAGCATCGCGTTCGGGAAGAGCCTGGTGGCAGCGGTGACGTAGGCCTCGATGAGATCGTCGTAGCGCTGGTCGCGGACCCGGGCGTGTCGGGCACCCAGGTACGTCTCGTCACCGAGAAGCGCCGCGTTGTCGGTGCCAGTGTCCAGCACCACCGCCAGCACGCGGTGTGGGTGGATGCCTGCCGCGGCGGTGTAGACCGAGAGCTTGCCGATCGCGATCTCGATGCCGCCCACGCCTTGATCGCCGATGCCCAGGATGCCCTCAGAGTCGGTAGCCACGATCAGATCGACGTCCCCGGCGCCCATGCCACAGTTGCGCAAGGACGCCTCCACGTCCTCGGGTCGGTTGACGGACAGGAACACCCCGTGCGGGCGACGGAACTCATAGCTGAACCGCTCGATCGCCAGCCCGACGGTCGGGGTGTAGACCACCGGCAGCATCTCCTCGATGTGCTCGCAGAGCAACCGGTAGAACAGCACCTCGTTGCGGTCCCGCAGATTGGCCAGATACACCCAGCGGCGCAGATCGTCGACCTGCGCGCGGTACTGGCCGTATACCCGCCGCACCTGCCCGTCCAATGTGCTCACAGCGGTGGGCAGCAGGCCGGTGAGCCCCAAGGCCTCGCGTTCTTCGAGGGTGAACGCCGTCCCGCGGTTAATCGTCGGGCTGGTTAGCACGGCGTGGCCCCTCGCGTGGATGCGCGCCACCACGCCGCCAGCGGTTGGGATGAGCGCGTATGGCGGCTGGTGCATGGCACCTCTCCTGAAATCTACGAAATGAGCTGACCTTCCCGTACGTCCACCACCAATAGCTCAATGAGTCCAGTTGTGTCGCATCGTTGCTTGGGCGGTCGTCAGTGCCATCTGACCCGAGCAGATCGCCTGATGCAGGTGATCTTCGAGTTCTTCCTTCTCGGTAGCCTTCGCCGTGGGTTGTGGAAAGAGGTTATGTGGATCGCTCGGCGCGCCGCCGATGGACAACGGCACCAGGTGATCTTCTTTATAGTTCACGGGAGAACCTGGCTCGCCGAAGTCACGCATCTGTTGGAGCTTAAGTGCGGCGGTGTAGCTGACGGGTGGCCGCACCGTGTCGGTCCATCCCGGCGCGCAGATCGTGATGTGGATGGTGTCCTGAGTGACTTTCGGGTTGAGGACGCCCGGTGTGCAACGCACGTCTGCGCGCGCATCGACCACTCGGCACGGCTCGGCCGCCAACACAGTGGGTACTGCGCTGAGCAACTGCGCCGGCGTGGCCCTTGCGGTCACCGGTGAGGCGTCGGCGGCTGGTGCGGCGCCACAGGCAGCCAGCGCCAGGAGCATCGGCAGGCATAACACCCGTCGGCTCACGATCGTCTCCTCGTCGGTAGTAGGTAAGTTATGGTTGCAGTGGGTTACCCCTTCTCACCGTGGGTAAACCTGGCCCGATGCTTTGCGCGCGGCGGTACCGGTGGGTCATCGTCGGTATTGTGGCGGGTGGATGG
>JAODNG010000278.1 GCA_025465385.1 Pseudonocardiales bacterium | reverse complement strand
GTCATTACCCATCGTCGCGACCTCCCAGAAACTGTATATCATTTTGTAACGCTGTTATAGTAGCAGTCTGGCGGGCGCTGTGCCCGACGTCGATCCGGCCGCCGGCCCTTGACCCTCCGTACAACGGCGACCTACCCTGACAGGTGGTCGGGGTCCGGTGCTACTGAAAGGGGTCAGTAGGCGTATTTCGCAGCGTCGATCTCCGCCATCTCGCTGATATAGATCTGGTTTGATTTCCGGGGGCGGAGTCGAGCCGAATGGGGGCCTTCGATGAACGTTCGCTGGATGCGCTCGAATGGAATCTTGCTGGCCTTACTACTGGTGGTCATGATGGTTGTCGGTGGATTGAGCGTCCTGGTGGTACGGCAACAGCATCAGATCAAGACCCATGGCCAGGCCGTCTTCCAAACAGCTCCCGCAGGAAGCGCTCCACAGAATGCGACCACCGCGGATGCCGCCAACAAGGTGGCCATCCCCAGCATTCCGGCACCTCAGCTGATTCCAGCAGCTCCGGTAATTCCGGCACCCCAGGTGATTCCGGCACCCCACGCGGCCCCCGCACCCGAAACGGCCCCCGCACCCCATTCGGTCCCCGCTCCACACGTAGCGGTGGTACCGCGAATACCGGCGCCGCGAACAGTTCGGACGGCCCCGGTAATCGAGGCGCCACGGGTGATCCCGATACCTCAAAAACAGCTCCCAACGCAGCCCCGTCCGCAACGACACGCACCGGCGGCCGCTCCGATACACCAGCAGCAGCCGGCCAATCAAGCTGCCCCAGCCGGGCACAAACCGACACACGCGGTCAACCCGGGTAACGCGTCAGGCACGCCGGCGCAACCAGTCTCACCGGTCAAACCAGATGTGCCGGCTCAATCCGATGTGCCGGCTCAATCCGATGCGCCGACTGAGTCGGGTACACCTAACAACTCTGACTCTGACCTGCCAGCTAAGCAAACCGCACCGGCCGGATCAGACCTGCCCTCCGATTCAGATACACCGGCTGGAGCAGGCAAGTCAATCAAGCCCGACACGTCGAACAGCACAGCAGTCCCGGTCAGCCCGGAGACGGTCCCCGCGCGGCACGCACGCGCGAAGCCGGGCGCACCTGATTCGTCGGATAAGCCGGCCAGTCCCGGCGCTATCGAAGAACCCGACACCATCGGCTCCCCACAAAAAAGCGTTACGACTCCGTCCACGGCGCCCACTCCCACTAAGGCGCGCAAGCCTGACCCCGCCGTTGACACACCGCCGAATCCTGATAATGCTGTATCCTCGACGCCTGCCAGCCCGGAAAAGACTGATAAATCTGGCACTTCCGAAAACGCGCTGGCGCCGGGCAGCTACGATCAAGACGATACTGCCGAGCCGCAGCCTGTGCACTGAGTGTGGGTTAGTCTCTAAAAGTAGTTGTGCTCGCCAAGCGCATGCCGGTGGGGCACCATACATCCATGAGGGAACCACGTCCGGGCGATCAATATCACGCAGCGTATTTAGCCTTGGCGCCCCGCACGCCTGCGGTGCCGGTGGCTGCCCGGCGGTTGATGTGCCGACGGCTCACGGTCGTAGCAGTCGTGGTTCTCACATCGACGGCTTGCGCTTACAAGGGGCTCAGCATGGCCGCGCAATCCGCAGTGACCCTCCATGGCGACGGTGCACTTACCGAGCCGAACGCGACCTCAACCGCTGAGACTTACAATCCGGCATTTGCGCCGGTCGGCTCGAGGTTGAAGGTCACCTTTAATCCGTCGGACGAATCTACGAACGCACAGCTAACCGTCTCCGGGCTACTGCCGAACCGGGGTTATGCAGTGCACGCTCATACCAATGCGTGTAGCGCCGATCCCGCATTGGACGGGCCGCACTACCAGAACCGTATCGATCCCGCCGCCACACGCCAGGCGCCCTCGACGAACCCCGAGTACGCCAATCCGCGCAACGAGGTCTGGCTGGACGTGCGCACTGACACAACCGGCTCAGGCACGTCGCGAACCACGGTGCCTTTTGTCTTCACCGACCGGGGCCCGGGATCGATCGTGGTGCACGAGGCGATGCAGACCGCGATCGAACCGGGTCAGGCCGGCAAGGCAGGCGCGCGGATTGCTTGCCTCACCCTGTCCGCCGTACAACCGAACGGGGTCGAACCTCGGGGCTCCCGGTAACTGCACTCATCGCTCTCTGGGGGCGGCCAAGCCGCCCCCAGAGAGCACCTCATGGCATACCCGTGAGCTTGTGACGATCTGCCGCCGATCTACTCAGTCCAGTCCACCGGCTCCGGCTTGGGCAGCGGTTTCCGGGGCCCCGTCCTGCTCCCTCTTTTCATCTCCCGCCTTGATGTCGGCTGGAGGGTTTTCAGCCGTTGCAGGATCCGGCTCTTCGTTACCCGCGCCCGAATTTGTTACGTCACCAGCCTGGGACATTTTCGTTCCCCTTACTTTGGTGAAACATCTGTGTACTATTCTGCCCGGCTTGATCGTACTATGACACCCCGCACCCGGCCAGCGTCCACAGCCACGGCGTGTGCCCATCCATGCCCGGGCTCACCGGTCGTCAGAAGCGGTGGTAAGGAACGCGGCTCGGACTGACCTTGCCCAATACTGGCACAGCACGGCTGACCTGCGAAATCACCTCGCACTGGCTCTCAGTACTTCTCCGACTTTCCCGGCGCTTGACGGCCTGGATACGGCGTGATCTCCCTCCGATACCGGGCTGTTCCGGTTCTGCAAGTTGGGCTCGGAGTACTGCCTTGCGCAAGGCGTGGCTCGTAACGCGGCGTGAGCAGGGGAAGCATTTGATGCGGTGAGACTTTGTCCGTGTGGTTCCCGTGACTCTGGTGTGGCTATGAGGGTGGCCTAGACCGGCTGACGGATGAGGTGATCGGCAGGTGCGGGCTGCCGACGACGAGCCGGGGTGGGGTCCCAGATCGATCGGTGCGATAGGCCTGGTGGCGAATCAGTCCCTCCGTGCAGAAGCGAGGTTTACTCTCAGCTGAGACCGGGTAACTGAGTGCGACCAACGATCCTTGGCCCTCCGGGAGCGGACGCCGGTCCGTCAGGGCAGATCCGGCGTCCCGCCGGGGCACCACCGACGTTGTAGAAGGGAGCTGGAGATGGCGTTATTACCAGGCACGCTGAGCAGGGCAGGACCGTTATCATCCGACATCCTGGATCTACAGGTGGTCGAACACGGTGCCGATGCTCGTGTGGTCACCGCAGTGGGCGAGATCGACGCGCTGACTGCTCCGGAATTGGCGGCCTTCCTGATTGCGCAGCTGGTCGTTGCCCAAGTCGTGGTCGTGAACCTTGACGGTGTGCGATTCCTGTCATCCGCTGGGTTGCGCGCGCTGTTCGAGGCGAACGAATTCGCGACCCGGGAAGACCGCGACTTGCGGTTGGTGTGCAACTCCCAAACCGCTAATTGGGCACTGGAGACCACCGGACTACGGGAGCACTTCACGTTCACCGACAAGGTGCCGCGCAGGCCGGACCACGTCCTTAGCAGCAGGAACTCCCCCATGCGGTGATCACATTGGCACCAGGGGCGAAGCTGATCGCGGTGAGTGTTCCGATCCGCGAAGGAGCGCGGGTACCAGGCCGGCGCGATCAGCGATTGGTGAGCTAGACGCCGCCAGCAAAGCACGTTGACCGATCAGACCAAACAACTATGAGGAGTAACCATGGATCACAGCAGGACACGTAAGCTGATCAGGACGGCGACCTTGTCCCTTCTTGTGCTAACGACGACATCGGGCGTGGTAGGGATGGAGATAATGGTTGCCAGTCCTGCTATCGCTCAGCCGGATGGTCCGGGCGGCGGTTCGATCCAGGGGTTGGGCTCAGATCAGCCGGATCCCCCGGCTCCCATTCCTACTCCCACTCCCACTCCCACTCCCGTTCCGCCCCTGCCTGTCCCTGCGCCATGACATCCCGGTTGGTTTGCTGCAGGTAGGGGGCCGCGGCACCGCCGACGGCTGTTGCCTGCGGCGGGTGGGGATGGTCGGTGGATGGCCGAGCGTCGCCCTCGCCCGCCATCCACGATCAGCAGCATGCGTCGTGACTCCAAGTCATCGACATCCCTCGTGACTTGCGACGTCGGTACCGTCGAGTTCACGTCCACGGCGATTCTGTGAGGCGCGACGGCGCGCGGAGCCCTACCATCAGGAGCCATGTTGCTCATTGCGACTCAAGCCGGGCTCTTAGCCGCCGAACTTGAGGCCCGAGGTTTCCTCCGGGGTATCGGGAGGACCATCCTGTTCATAATTATCATCTTGGTCGTCATCGGCGGCCTGATCGGATTTTCGGTGGCCCGCAGGTTCGGCCAGCGCAGGTAGGCGGCGGGCCGTAGCGGACAAGCCGGCTGCGGACGTGGAAACCCGGTGAGCACGGAGAGGTCAGGCCCTCAACCGTGCCCACCGGGTTACTCGCGAGTCGCCGACGAGCATGTGACCGTTCGTGCGCCACAGCCGATCGGTTCGCTGGCCGAGCGTACTAGGGGGAGAGCTGGCCCTCGCCACGAACTTCTCTGCGCCTGCACTCCGCTGAGTACCGCTTCGACTGCCGTTCGGGCACGCTCAGCGAGATCTCGTCATCGGATATTGCTGCTGCTGCCGAGCCGCCGATCTCGCACTCCCCACCAACAGCACGACGTTTGCACTATCGCGCCTTACCCCCGTGGTGCTGGGCACGATCGGATCCAGCCGACTCGATGGCGCAGAAGCCACCCTATGGGGAAATGCACGAGTCGAACAGATCGTGACGCTGTAATCCGTCGCACGAGCAGTCCCAGGAGTTGCTACCCCGAGAACGTAGGAATCTTGCCGTTTTTCATTGACTGGTGATCTGCTTCCCAGGCGTTCAGCACGGTCAGCGGCAGGCGACCGCGGTCGCTGACACTGTGGCCGTTCTGCTTGGCCCACTCGCGGATGGACCGGAGCGTGTCGCGGTTGTAACCGCTGCGCGCAACGCCGGCGTTGCCGGCACTGCGGGCGGCTGAACGGTCGGAGCCACGAGCGCCCGGACGCCGCGCGTTGGTCTTGCGGGCAGCCGCGACGTAACGGGCCAGGTTGTCACGAAGCTTGGCCGCGTTGTCGTTCGCCAGATCGATCTCGTACGAGATGCCTTCAAGTGCGAACTCGACTGTTGAAATGTCCTCAGCTTCCTCACCTGTGAGGTCGTCGATGAGGGTGACGATGGTCTTCTGAGCCACGAGTACTGATTCTCCTTGTCGGGAGGAAGGCGGCGTAGGCACAACTGCCGTGCCGTGAACGCTGACCGCGATAAGATACACAATGCATCTGGCACCCGAGTCCGCGGCATGCCTAAAGTGTCCGTCGCGGCACGCAGAACGCTTCAGCCGGCTCGACGCAGGCGCGCTACCTCGGCGAGCACGACACCGGCGGCGACCGACGCGTTGAGCGACTCAACCGGTCCCACCATGGGTATCGATACCGCGGCATCACAGGTTTCCCGGACCAGCCGGGACAGCCCCCGTCCCTCCGAACCGAGGACCAGCACTAAGGGTCCGGTAGCCAGCGCAAAGGCGTCCAACGGCATTGCGCCTTCGGCGTCGAGCCCGACAATCATCAAACCGGCCGCTGCGAAGTCCTTGAGCGTGCGCACCAGATTCGTCGCTCGGGCCACCGGTAGATAGGCGGCCGTGCCCGCGGAGGCACGCCAGGCCACTGCGGTCATCCCCGCCGAGCGGCGCTGCGGTACTACCAGTCCATGCGCGCCGAACGCGACGGCGCTACGGACCACTGCTCCCAGATTGCGCGGGTCGGTCACCCCGTCGAGTGCCACGAGCAACGGCTCCGTCGCGGACTTCTGAGCAGCGGCCAGCACATCCTCGGGGAATGCGTACTCATACGGTGGCACCTGCAGCGCCACCCCCTGGTGCAGGGCACCTCTGGCCAGCCGATCGAGGTCTGCCTTGGGCACCTCCAGGATGGACAGACCGGCGTCGGCCGCCAACCGTACGGACTCGCTGACGCGGTCATCCAGATCCACCCCGATGGCCACCTGCAGCGCGGTGGCCGGCACTGCGGCCCGCAGGCATTCCAGCACCGGGTTACGCCCGAGAACCGTCTCCCCTGGTTCGCTACCGCTGCGACGGCGGGCCGCAGCGGCCGTGCTGTCGCCCTGCCGTGCGGCCGGCCGCCGCTGGCCAGCGCCGTGCTGGGCGTCCTTACGCTGGCCCTCTTGCCGTTGGGCGCCTTGGCGCTGGGCCGGGTGGCCGGGCCGCAGCTCGGCGGCTGGGGTAGCGCCACGGCCGCGCAGCCCTTTGCGTTTCTGCCCGCCGGAGCCGACAACAGCGCCCTTCTTGGTGCCCGGCTTGCGCATCGCGCCCCGGCGCTGAGAGTTACCAGCCATGTCGTGAGTTCCCCTTGACCGTCCACACCGGACCATCGGGGGTGTCCTCGACGGTGATACCGGCCGCCAGCAGCTGATCACGGGCCGCGTCGGCGGTCACGTAGTCACGGCGGTTGCGAGCCTCGGCGCGCTCGGCGAGCAGCCGATCCACCAAGACGGCCAGCGCCGCCGACGCGGCGTCGGACGCCGACGTGGCGCGCCAGTGGTCAGCCAGCGGGTCCAGGCCAAGCACGCCGGTCATCGCACGCACCGAACCAGCCGCCGCTATGGCCGTCGGGTGATCGCCCGCGCCCAGCGCCGTGTTGCCCTCGTGCACGGTGGTGTGAATAGCGGCCAGCGCGGCCGGCGTGCCGAGGTCGTCGTCCATCGCCGCGACGAAGTCGGCGCACCACATGCCTGGCTCCGGCACGCCGCACCGCTCCCGCACGCGATGCACGAATGACTCGATCCGTTGGTAGGCGGCCACCGCCTCATTGAGCGCGCTGTCTGAATATTCGATGGCCGACCGGTAATGCGCGGCAACCAGATAATAGCGCAGCTCAGCAGCACGAACCCGGCGCAGGGTGGCTGGGATGGACAGCGTGTTGCCCAGCGATTTTGACATCTTCTCGCCGGACATCGTCACCCAGCCATTATGCAACCAGTATCGGGCGAAGGAGTCGCCGGCGGCGCGGGACTGGGCCAGTTCGTTCTCGTGGTGCGGAAAGATCAGATCCAACCCGCCACCGTGGATATCGAACTCCGGGCCGAGGTAAGTGGTGGCCATCGCCGAGCATTCCAGGTGCCATCCAGGGCGGCCTGGGCCCCACGGCGTCGGCCAGGACGGCTCCCCTGGCTTGGCACCCTTCCACATTGTGAAGTCCCGGGGATCGCGCTTGCCCGAGCCTGCAGATTCACCTTGGCAAACCTCTTCGAGACGCTGTCCCGACAGCGAGCCGTAGTCCGCCATCGAGGCCACCGCGAAGTAGACATCGCCGCCGGCGGCGTAGGCGTGCCCTCGGTCGATCAACCGCGCCATCAGTTCGACCATCTGCGTGATGTGGCCGGTGGCCCGCGGCAGGACCGACGCGGGCAGGCAGCCGAGCGCTGTGTACGCGTCCTCGAACGCCCGTTCGTGGGTGTACGCCCACTCCCACCACGGCCGGCCCGCCTCGGCAGATCTGGCGAGGATCTTGTCGTCGATGTCGGTGACGTTGCGCACCAGAAGCACGTCGTGGCCGTTGGCGATCAACCAGCGGCGCAGCACGTCGTAGTTCAGCGCCGACCGCACGTGCCCGATGTGCGGAATGCCCTGCACGGTCGCGCCGCATACGTAGATCGACGCTGTGCGGGGTCGCAACGGGACGAACTCCCGCTGGCTGCGGGTCGCGGTGTCGTAAAGCTGCAAGCTCACTCGGATGATGGTACGAGCAGTACCGTTGCCACCGCCGCGACGCCCTCACCGCGGCCGGTCAACCCGAGGCCGTCGGTGGTCGTGCCGGATACCGAGATCGGGCCGCCCAAGGCGTCGGACAGCACTCGCTGCGCCTCGGCGCGGCGAGTGCCCACCCACGGCGCGTTGCCGATCACCTGTACGGCGCCGTTACCCACCGTCCAGCCCTGCACCGCCAACCTGCGGCGCACCTCGGCGAGCAGGTCGGCGCCGTGCGCCCCGGCCCAGCGCTGCTCATCGGTACCGAACACCGCACCCAGGTCACCCAGTCCCGCAGCGGACAGCGCAGCGTCGCACAACGCGTGCGCGGCGACGTCACCGTCGGAGTGTCCGGCGCAACCGGGCACTCCGGGCCAGCGCAGCCCGGCGATCCAGCAGTCCCGGCCGGGTTGCACCGGGTGCACATCGGTGCCGATCCCGACCCTCATTCCGCACCAGCGGCTCTACGCATCAGCCAGCAGTTCAGCGACGACAAGATCGAACGGAGTGGTGATCTTGAAAGCGTGCGGGTGGCCGGGCAGCGTGGTTACCGGCATGCCCAGCGCCTCGACGAGCCCGGCGTCGTCGGTCACCGGCCCGGACGGTAGCTGGTGGGCCCGGCGCAGCAGGTCTCCAGCGAACCCCTGGGGGGTCTGCACCACCCGCAGGGCCGCCCGGTCCAGAGTGCCCACGACGCACCCGTCGTGGTCCACTTCTTTGATCGTGTCAACGACCGTCAGTACCGGCACCACAGCCTGTTGCCCAGCCAGTACCGCTTGCACCACCGCTTGAATCACACTGACCGGCGCGAGGCAGCGGGCGGCGTCGTGCACCAACACCACGTCGGCGTCAGGCACGGCGTGCAGGGCCGACCGCACCGAGTCGCAGCGGTCAGCGCCACCGATGACGATCTGCACCTGGTCGCCCGCCTCAGCGACGGCGGCGCGGGCCTGGTCCTGGTGTTGCTCACCGACCGCAACGACGACGACCTCGATGCAACCGGACGCCAACAGACGCTGTACACAGTGCCAGAGCAACGGATGGCCACGCAGGGGTACGAAAGCCTTCGGCATCCCAGCCGCCAACCGCACGCCCTGACCCGCCGCGGGCACCAGTGCCACGACCCGAGGGGCCGAGGCACTCGTCGATGACGTCGTCAGGGCGCTTGACGCGGGAGGCAGTGGCTCAGGAGGCGGCCGCGAGAACCTCGTCGAGTAACACCTCGGCGTTGTCCTCGTTCGTGCCCTCGGCGAGCGCGAGCTCGCTGACCAGAATCTGGCGAGCCTTCGCAAGCATGCGCTTCTCGCCGGCCGACAGGCCCCGATCACGCTCGCGACGCCAGAGATCCCGGACCACTTCCGCCACCTTGTTGACATCGCCAGAGGCGAGCTTCTCCAAGTTGGCCTTGTACCGCCGCGACCAGTTCGTCGGCTCCTCTGTGTGAGGAGCACGCAGCACCTCGAAAACCCGATCGAGACCCTCTTGACCGACCACGTCCCGGACGCCGACGAACTCGGCGTTGGCAGCGGGAACACGGACGGTAAGATCACCCTGAGCGACCTTCAAGACGAGATACTGCTTCTCCTCGCCTTTGATCACTCGAGTTTCGATGGCCTCGATGAGAGCGGCACCGTGATGCGGGTAGACGACGGTCTCTCCGACCTTGAAAACCATGTGTCCTCGGCCCCTTTCGCTGCACCCAGGTTACCACGTCTGCAAATCGTGGCGCGGGGGGCGGGTCGGCTACTTAGAGCGTCATCGCAGGTCAGAGGATCCGGACACGCGTCCAGACCAGGCAACTCCGTGCTGCGCAGCTCACGGTCACTCCACTGTGGACCGCTTCGGGAGGTCGGCTGCGTCGAGGTGGCGCACCGCCCGCAGCGGTGGGTCCGATACGCTTCGGCGATGCGGGGCTCCCTCACCATCGCGGCTCGCGTCGTGGCCTGCTGCGCCGCCGCGCTGGCACTGGTTGGCTGCGGCGCAGGCCAGATCACCCAGACCGATAATCAGATTGCCGCCGTCGACGGAGCCTTCGGCAACGCCGGAAACTCCATCGCGCTGCGCAACGTGCTGCTGCCCTACCCGCCGAACCCAACGGGCACCTACCCCGCCGGGTCGACCGTGCCGGTGGTGGCCACCATCATCAACCAAGGTGATCAACCCGATGAGCTGCTCGCCGTGACCAGCCCGGTGGGCCAGGCGTTGGTGCTGGGCGCGACGCAGATCGCCCCCGGCACGACAGTCATCAGCACCGCCGGTGCGACCGAAGCCACCAGCCCACTGGTCGTCGGCGAACTGAGGATCATGCTCACCAACACCCAGGCGCTGCACGCCGGTCTGACCACGCCGATCACCTTCCAGTTCCGCAACGCCGGCAAGGTCACCCTGCCAGTCCCCATGGCCGTCCCGCCGAACTCAGCACGCTGAGCCAACCCCCAGGTTGGGAGCGTGGTGAGGTCGTCCGCCAACACCTACCGGTGCGGTGACTGTGGGCATGACGTAGCCAAGTGGGTGGGGCGCTGCCCGGAGTGCCAAACCTGGGGCAGCGTGGCGGCGGCCGGTTCCCGGCCGGTGACGGCGGTGGCGGTCGCAACGCCGTCGACCCCGGCCCGCCCGATTTCCCAAATCGACCTGCACTCCGCGCAGGCCACCGCCACCGGCGTAGCCGAGCTCGACCGAGTGCTCGGCGGTGGCCTGGTACCCGGCTCAGTAGTGCTGCTGGCCGGCGAGCCTGGGGTCGGAAAGTCCACCCTGCTGCTGGAGGTCGCACACCGCACTGCGCTGGCCGGCCGGCGCGCGCTGTACGTCACCGGTGAGGAATCTGCAGGGCAGGTGCGGTTGCGCGCGGAGCGCACCGGCGCGCTACATGATGAGCTGTTCCTCGCTGCAGAGTCCGACCTCGCCACCGTGCTCGGGCACCTCGACGTCGTCGATCCAGCACTGTTGATCGTCGACTCGGTACAGACCATGTCGTGTGCCGGCGTCGAGGGCAGCCCGGGTGGAGTGTCGCAGGTCCGCGCGGTGGCCAGCGTGCTGATCAACACCGCCAAGAGGCGCGGGCTGCCGGTGGTACTGGTCGGGCACGTCACCAAGGACGGAACGGTGGCCGGGCCGCGGGTGCTGGAGCACCTGGTCGATGTGGTGTTGCAGTTCGACGGCGACCGGCACTCCACGCTGCGGATGGTTCGTGGGATCAAGAACCGGTTCGGAGCCGCCGACGAGGTCGGTTGCTTCGAGCTCACCGACGACGGCATCGTCGGCTTGCCCGACCCATCCGGACTGTTCCTCAGCCACCGCGACGGCGCGGTCGCCGGGACAGCAGTGACGGTCGTCGTGGAGGGCAAACGGCCGCTACTGGGCGAGGTCCAGGCATTGGTCGCTGACTCCGCACTGGCCAATCCACGGCGGGCAGTGAGCGGGCTGGACTCTTCCCGGGTGGCGATGATCCTGGCAGTCCTCGAGCGCCGTGGGGGCGTGCGCTTGGTCGGGTCCGATGTGTACACCGCGACGGTGGGTGGAATGCGCGTGGTGGAGCCGGCAGCCGATCTCGCGGTCGCCCTCGCGGTGGCATCGGCGGCCGGAGACCTGTTGCTCCCCCCGCACACGGTGGCGATCGGGGAGGTCGGATTGGCCGGTGAAGTCCGGCAGGTGACCGGGTTACGCCGGCGCCTGGCCGAAGCGGCCCGCCTCGGCTTCCGGCACGCACTCGTTCCCCCGGAAAGCGCACTGCGGGTCTCGGGTACTGGCGCTAGTGTCCCACCGCCGGAGATGCGCGTGCATGTGGTTCCCGACCTCGCCGCGGCGTTGGGCTGGTTGCATCCCTGACATCACGTCGGCCAGCTGAGCCGACGCGGCAGCGGCACCCGGAGTCCCCCGGGAATCGGCCGAGCCATCGCGTCGATGATGAGCGGGTCGGGGTCGGACCGACCCAGAGCCGGCTCGATGAAGCGGGTCACCAGCGCCGTCCAATCACGAGGGCGCCGCAGCATGGCGTGGCCGTCGCCGAGTACGTCGAAGCGGCATACCCGGTCGCTGACCGCGCGGGCTCGCACCGCGTACCGGTAGGAGAGCCTCGGATCGATGACCCGATCACGATCGCCGTGTGCGATCAGCACCGACCGCCCGGCCAGCTGGTGCACCGGCTCATCCTCGGGAGTCCACGGTGCGAGCGCGCACACCGCCACCACTGCCGGGTGGTCGGCGACCCGAAGCGCCGTCCGCGCACCCATCGAGTGACCGAGCAGGGCCACCGGGACGTTCGGGTGGTGCTCACCAAGATGGTCGAGCGCCCACCTGGCATCCGCCACAGGATGCATCTCGGGTTCGTTCCAGCCCCGGTATCGATACCGCAGCAGCCGAACCGAAAGACCCCGTCCACGGCCGCGCCGGTGCAGTGCCGCAGCGAACGGGATCATCCGCAGGTAGGGACCCCTCCGGCGGCCAGCCGTTTTGATGCTGGCGGTTTCGCCTCCGTGCATGACCAAGACGATCGAACCAACCGAGTCGGCGCCCATCGGCCAGAGATTGTCGATTGCGGCCGCAGTGGCTGCCATCAGGGCAGTCCCTCTGGCGGCGGCAGGCTATTCAGGGCGATAGCTGAGTATGCCGCACGGACGCTCTGGCATTGATCTCATCGGCGTCCCGCGCCGCTCAGCGGCGAAACTATGCTCGGCGACGTGGCGGTCCGTCCTGTCGATGCGGCGCACCGGCTGCGTAGCGCCGCGGTCGACGGCCGTCTCGAAGCCTTGGCCGACGCGCTCAGCGCTTACGCCCAGCGAAGGGTGTATCTCCGACCGATACAACAGAAGGTGGATCGATGGCGCAGCTTGAGTTCACCGTGCAGCGTTGAGCATCGCAGCAACCGCGCCCGCCGCGTGATGCACGGCGGTGAGGTCCACATCGTGGTGAGTCACGGCCCGTACCAAATGGGGACCCAGAGCACCCATCCGTACTCCGTGCTCGGCCTCCAGCCGCGTGCAGAACGCTGGCGCGACGGGCACGCCGAACACCACAATGTTCGTCTCCACGGTGGCTGGGTCGAGCGTGATTCCGGGCAGCTCGGCGAGCGCCTCGGCGAGAACCCTGGCGTTGGCGTGGTCGTCGCCGAGACGGTCCACGTGGTGGTCCAGAGCCCACAGACAGCCGGCCGCGACGATGCCGGCCTGGCGTAGCGATCCGCCCATCATCTGCTTGTAGCGCCACGCCTCCTCGATCAGTTCGGTGGAGCCGGCCAGCACGGCACCCATCGGCGCGCCCAGACCCTTGGTGAAGTCAATCCACGCGGTGTCGAACCCGCGCGCCCACTCCGCGGCCGGCGCCCCGGAGGCGACCACGGCGTTCATCAACCGAGCGCCGTCCAGGTGGGCGCGCAGCCCATGCCGCGCGGCGATCTCCAGCACCGCGCGTACCTGCACCAGCGGCCACACCCGGCCGCCGGCCTGGTTGGTGGTCTGCTCCACAGACACCAGCCGGGACCGCGGTTTATAACGGTCTCGGGCCGGGAACAGCGCCGCCTCCAGCGCGCCGGCG